>JAEZWL010000127.1 GCA_023420245.1 Bacillota bacterium
ACGAGGAGCTGTTTAAAAGGTCCTTGACCCCGGACAGCGCGTTTGTGTCCATTGCCGATGATGTCGCAAACCGGACGGTTCTCGCCGCACAGGAAACCGCGCCGACCACGTTTCAGGTCTGGACAAACAAGGCCAGTCAGCCGGATTTCCGTCCATCTCACATTTATGAGGTCAGCGACGGCGGCGAACTGGAGGAAATTCCGCAGAACGGAGAATTTAAAGAGGCAAAGCTCAGTGATCAGCCGGTTGCAACCAGGCGCTTGATCACCGTCGGTAAAATGCTTACCTTTACCCGGCAGATGTTTGTAAATGACGACTTCGGGCAGATTACCCGTTTCCTCACTGCTCACACGCTGGCATTCAACCGCGGAATCAATAAGGCGGTATATCAAATTCTTCGTTTGAATCCTGCGATGCTGGACGGCAAGCAGCTTTTCAGCGCAGCTCATAAAAATCTCGGCACCGGGGCGGTACCCGGAACGTCGGCATTCAGCGAAGCCCGCAGGCTGATGCGCCAGCAGACGGACATGGACGGCAAGACGAAGCTCAATATCGCGCCGGCCTATGTTCTGACCGGCTCCGCTACGGAAACCAGTATTGAGGCGCTATTGGCGTCCCTCGCCGATCCATCGCAGAGCAATGCCAACGTCGCGAACGTTTTCCGCAATAAAATGCAGATGATCACCGACGCGGAGCTGGATGTGGACAGCGGTGCCCAGCCATATTTCTTTGCGGCGAACCCGGCGCTTACCCCGTCGATTGAAGTAAGCTATCTTAACGGAGCGGAAAGCCCGATTGTTGAATCAGAGGTCTCTTTTGACCACCTGGGTATCAAGTACCGTGTGTACGGTGACCGCGGGATTACCCTGTTGGGTTATAAGGGGCTTGTTAAAAATCCCGGTGTAAACGCGTAACGCGCACACTGAGTAGAGGAGGAATAACAGAATGGCAAGATACATACAGGAAGGTAAAATCATCAATTACCAAAACAGCACAGCCGGAAAAATCAGTTATGGAGACATTGTTGTGCTTTCTGGCCGGATCGGCGTCGCGTCGGTCGACATCCCGGCCGGTTCGCTCGGCACGGTGCAGCTGGAAGGCGTATTCGAAATCGCCGCGGAAACGCCCGCCGCATTTTCGGTTGGTGAGACCGTGTACTGGGATGAGGCAAACAAGCGTGTGACGGCGACGAAACCGGCGTCCGACGCGGTTGTTGCGGGAATCGTGGTGGAGCCGAAAGCCGCCACCGCCGCGACTGCGTTCATTAAGCTTTAACGGAGGGATGCAGCTTGATTAGACTGAAACAACCGTTATTATGGGACGGGCACATGATTCCGGCTGGCACTAGCATTGCGCTTCCCGATTCCCTGGAGCGGCTGATGATCGCCGCCGGGAACGGTGAATGCCTGGATATTGGGCAGCAGAATAGTGCTGAAACCGCTTTGCATCCTGATATTTCCGATCTTGTAAAAAGAGTGGAAGCTTTGAAGCTTGATCTCCCGGACGACCTGACCTATGAGCAGGTAAAAGAAGCGGTGGAAAAAGCGGAGCAGGAACAGCAGAGCAGTCAGGCGGATGACAGACAGCCTTCTGATTCGCAGCTGAATCTCGGGCGCTCGGGGAGAGCCCAGGGATGACGCTCAGCGAACAGGTCGGGGAAGATGAAGCAATCTTTTTTGATCTGGACGAAATGGCCTCGGTTCATACCATTCAGCTGCCGGGGGAATCTATGCCGCGGGATGTTCCTGTGGTCGTTGACGATACCCAGCTGCAGCAGAACAGTCAGAAATCGGCAGACGGTACTTATCACGGGGATTTACTGTTCTTTGTCCGGAAGATTGAGGTGCCGGGGCTTGTGGAGCAGGCTTTCATCCAATTCGACGGAGTGCCGTATCAGGTTGTAAAAACGGCGGATGAGGACGGAGTCCTGCAGGTTACGCTCGGCACCAATATGGGAGGCTTTTAATGTCAAATACGATTTATGCTAATACGGAGCAGCTCGACAAAAATGCCGATTTGCTGCAAGGATATCCGAAAGAATCGGTAAGAATTATGAACAGTGTTCTTTCCCGTGCAGCCGCCACTGTCCGGATTGAAGCCGGAAGGCAGATTCCCAAGGCGTACGGTGTGCCCCAGAAGGAAATCCGCTCCGCCTTAAACAGCGGTCAACGGAAAGTTAAGACCGTCATGGGAGCCTCCGGGGCGGGCAGCGTGTCGGTTGCTGTGTTAGGCAGACCTTTAACTCTCACACGATTCCGGCATACGCCGCAGACCCCTCCTCAGAGAGAAAAGGGCAAAAAACGCCGCGTTTTTCTGGTGAAGGCATTGATTATGAGGGAGAAGGGCATGACTTCCGTCGGGCCGGTTCGCGGCATGGACAGTAAGAATAAGCCTGTTTTCCTGATGCCTTCCAAACGCAGCGACGGGTCTGGCAATTATCTGTTCGCATTCCGTATGGGTATGAAAAAAGGAAACAGAGAAAAGGTCAAGGTGCTAAGGACGTTATCCATACCCCAGATGATTACGAATGAGCGAGTCGGTCCCGTGATCGTGGAAAAGGTCAATCATACTATTTTTACGCGACTGAAGCATGAGCTTGACCGTTCCTTCGGCGGCAATCTGGGAGCAAATCTTCTGGGAGGTAAATAATGCAGACAGCTTCTTCGTTAAACCAGGTAAAAAGCTGGCTTGAGAATTTGATCGCGACTGAGCATATCGAGTTGAAGCAGCCGGACAGGGACAATAAAGCAAATTATTATAGTCTGGTTGCGCCTGCGGTACATATCTGCCTTGTTCCTCCAAATTGTCTTGTGGACCCGGCCGGAACACGAATTCCCTGTCTTGTGGTAGGTACTTCCGAATCAGCCGAGGATAGCGACAGCTCATCAATGGAGCTGCATATCACCGCGATAGTTTATGATCCGGGCTTTCAGAAAGAGGATGCTGCAGGGCGGCTTCAGCTGGTTCCGAATTTCGACGGCTATATTACGCTGTTGAATCTCCTCGACCGGGTCAAGGGGTGGGTACGTCGTGAGGACGGCATTGCGGACAGGTTTCAACTGGAGGGTGCTGTCCGGTTGAAAACCTACGAGGAGCAGCCCTGGCCCTACTGGTACGGTTCCTTATCGTTTACGGTTTCCGGCGTGCCGTATCCGGTTACAAAATACGCCGATGCATTAAATTAAGGGAGTGATTTACCTATGAGCGAATACAGGCACGGCGCTTATGCCGATCAGGAAGACAGCCTGGACTTTACGTCCCCTTCCGGCGTCGGCACGGTGCCGGTTTATATCGGACGCGCCCCGGTTCACCAGCTGGGCGACTATGCCGGAAAGACGAATGTTCCGATTTTGATTACCTCCTGGCAGGATGGTCGAAGAAAAATTGGGTACAGCGATCTTTGGAAGGATTTTGACCTCTGCGAGGCGGTTTACGCGCATTTCTGCAACTCGGTTAACGGTGTGGGTCCGGTTGTTGTATTTAATGTGCTGAATCCGGATGATAAAAAGAACGAAAAGAAGCAAAGCGAAACCGTAAAATTTATCAAGCGTACAGCCTTAATCCATAGCGCCTTGGTCATTCTTTCTACGATAACGATTGAGGGCAAGGAGCTGGACACGGATTTCAGCGCCGAATACGCGGATGATGGTCTCAGCGTAATTCTAAAAGACCTGAAGGGCGGGCTTGACAGTGTTTCCGTTTCTTTTTACGAGACGGATCCATCCGGAGTGACCGATGCGGAGCTTATCGCCGGAATCAATGCGGGTGTTCCCCGGGTTTATTATGATCTTTCTGTTGTGCCGACAATCCTATGCGCTCCGGGCTGGAGTCAGAAGCCTGCCGTTCTTGCGGCGCTGATCGCGATGCAGAATAAAATCAACGGTCACTGGTATGCCTGGATTAATGCGGACATGGACGCCGCCGCCGTCAAAACGGTCGACGCGGCTATTGCCGCAAAGGAAGCGTATGAAAATGTAACAGGAGCAGCAGCGCTCCTGTGGCCGATGGCAAGGAAGGGGGGACACATTTTCCACGCGAGTACACTGGAAACGGTTACGATGCAGTGGGTGGATTACCAGAATAATAACGTCCCGTATGAAACGCCCTCCAATAAACAGATTGACATTGATTCCCTCTGCCTTGCGAACGGCTCTGCAATCCGGTTCGATCAGACCGAAGCAAATCGTCTGAACGCGAACGGAATCGATACCATGACCTTCTGGGAGGGCGTTTGGAGAATGTGGGGACCGCATACCATGAAGTACACGGAAGGTACGAATGTGAACGCAAGGGACGTTTTTGACTGCAATGTCAGAATGATGCGCTTTGTTGAAAACACCTTCCAGCGCCGGTACGGCGTCGAGGTGGATAAGCCGATGACGAGGGGACGAAAGGATTCAATTCTAAACGACTTCCAGGCGTGGCTTGACAGTCTGATTCAGGACGGCGCTCTCCTTCTGGGTGCGGTTTCATTTCAGGAATCCAATAACCCAATTGGAGATTTGGTGGAGGGGAATTTTGTATTTTCAACGGAGTTTACAAATCCGGTACCCGGCAAGAGTATCAGCAATATTGTTCGCTGGACGTCGGCGGGGTTGAATTCCTTATTTGGAGGTGGTTCGAATGCGTAAACTGATTGCCGGCGCAACCGGAGGAATGAAGGTACTGGCGGCCGGACATGAGATTTCCAATGTGACAAGCGTTTCGCTTCCGGAAATTGAGATAAAGGGGGAGGAAGGCTCCGGTGCTGGGATTCTCGGAACATTTTCCCTTCCCACTCCCGGGAATTTTAGCGCAATGACTGCAACGATAGCGCTTCGCGCTGCCGGGTCGGATAAAAAATACCTTTTGGGCAGTCCGGTTAATCTTGAAATTCGTCTGGCGGCAAATATGCAGGCAAGCGACGGAGCTGTGTTTGTTGC
>JAEZWL010000144.1 GCA_023420245.1 Bacillota bacterium
GAATATTCATGTATGCTATATGGAGGTGTAAGTTATGCTAAAAATAAATATTCAGTTATTTGCTCATAAAAAGGGAATGGGTTCCACCAAGAACGGTCGTGATTCAGAGTCAAAGCGTCTTGGTGTAAAGCGCGCGGACGGGCAGTTCGTACTGGCCGGTAATATTCTGGTAAAACAGCGCGGCACACATATCCATCCGGGCGAGAATGTGGGCATCGGTTCCGATGATACCCTTTTTGCGCTCGTCAGTGGCAATGTGAAGTTTGAGCGTTATGGCCGTGACCGCAAAAAGGTCAGCGTATACGCTTCTGAGCAGTAATTTATAAGAATACTTATCAAAATCCCGGGCAAAATTTGCCCGGGATTTTTTGGCTTTCATGCGAAAATTCCCGGCTTGTCTACCGCATTATCCTTGGAAAAATACAAATCCAATCTATCCCCAAAACACTTCCTTCTTGTGCTAAGCATCAGTTGATTTCTGCGTTACTTGCTTCCGGTGCGGAGGGTTAGGGGAGAGAAGTATCATCGTAAGCGCAGGAAAGCTTTAAGTAACCAGGAGCTATGCAAGGTTTACAATTTGAAATGTTCATAAAAAATTAAACTATATCGTATACTGTGTATTATAATAGGAATGTTATTTTTAGGTCTTTTCCAAGGTTCTCCTTCATGAGATAAGCATACAATTAAATGAATCAGGGGTTAACTATTATTTATTCCGGTTTCCTTCCCGTCAATTTATTCAGGAAATATGGAATTCAAATATCAACGGAAACGGATGTGTCGCGATGAGTGAAAAAAGCACAGCAAAAGTAAGCAAGCAGAGTTTCTTGCATGGTGCTTTGATATTAATGGTTGCAATTGCGCTGGTAAAAGTGATTGGTGCCTTATTCAAAATACCATTGGCATGGATTCTTACACCGGTAGGCAACGGTTACTTTGGCAATGCTTACGCACTGTATTTTCCGATTTTCAGCTTGGCGACCGCCGGCTTTCCGATCGCGATATCCAGACTTGTTTCCGAAAACTCTGCCCGTGGGCGCTATCGCGATATTCGCCAGATACATACGGTATCCATTAAGATTTTTTTGATTCTGGGTATCGTATCATTTTCTATCATGTTTTTTGGCGCACAGCCTTATGTTCATTATGCAGCGAGCAATAATCCGGAAAATGCCTTACCGGCGATATACGCGCTGGCTCCCGCCATCCTGTTCAACAGCTTAATGGCGATATACCGGGGATACTATGAAGGCCTGCGCAACATGTATCCGACCGCGATATCCGAAATTGTAGAGGCGGTTTCCAAGCTGGTTTTCGGTCTAACCGCAGCCGTGCTTGTCATTCAGTCCGGTATGAGCGAGTATGCGGCGCACGGAACGGTATATGGCGTTCAACGGGCTACAGAGGAGTATGCAAAGATTGCCACGCTGCCTTTTGCGGCAGCCGGCGCGATTTTCGGGGTTACAATAGGCTCCGTACTGGGGTTTCTGTTTCTATTTTTCTATCACAAAAGGAACAGTGACGGGATTTCCGCTGAAATGCTGCAGCAATCACCCCGTCCGCTTCCCATGCGCGTTACGACCTCTCGCCTCATCAGAACCGCAGTTCCGATTGCGCTCGGCTCGCTGGCGGTGAACCTTTCCACTCTGATAGACAGCACCTTTCTGCAAAAGAGAATCAACGATATTATGGTGGATCATTCGGCAGTCATTCTTAATATTTACGGCAGTGTGATTCCGGAATCTGTTGTAAAACTGAATAATGTACCGACGTTCCTGTTCGGTTGCTTTTCCAACGCGTCAACGCTGTTTATGCTGGTTCCCGCCATCACACAGGCATTTGGTGTAAGCGCGCTGCCCAATGTGACGGAGGCGTGGACCTGCGGAGACCGAAGAAAAATTAAAAAGAGTATCGAATCCGTACTAAGGATAGTTGCGATGATTACAATTCCCGCCGGGTTAGGGCTTTCTGTGCTTTCAACGCCGATTGCCAGCTTGCTTTACGGCGCAAATAACGCGCCGGGCATCATTGGTAAAATTCTGGTTCTTCTGGGGCTTGGCGCAATTTTTGCCGCGATGAGCACGCCCATTAACAGTATGCTGCAGGCGGTAGGAAGAGTGGATTTACCGGTGAAGCTTCTTGTGGTAGGCTTGATTATAAAGCTTGTTTTAAACTATACTCTGGTTGGGATTCCCGAAGTAAACGTGTTGGGCGCCGGCACCGGAACATTGGTCTGTTATTTGTGCATCACGGTTTTCTCCCTGTATTTTTTATGCCGGGAAACCAGGGTGGTTCCCAATTTCATGGTTATTTTTGTAAAGCCGCTTCTGGCGTCCGTTATCGCAGTCGGAGCCGCCTATTTTATCCAGAAGCTTGGAGCTTTGCTAATTCATAACGGCAAGGTTTCTACCTTGCTCGCAATTGCCGTTGCAGGAGCATTGTATCTCATTTGTATGCTCTGGTTCAGGGCTTTGAAAAAAAGTGATTTACTTATGCTTCCAAAAGGACAAAAAATTGTAAAAATACTTGAAAAACGAAACTGGATAAGTTAAAATGGTAAAAGATTAGCCAGTATTTTACCATAGGAGATTTTATATTGGAATTTTTAGCCAAAAATAAATATGATATTGATGACTTGCTAAGCATTATAAGGGTTCTTCGATCGCCGGATGGATGCCCATGGGACAGGGAGCAGGATCATAAAAGCATACGCAATTGTTTTATTGAAGAAACCTATGAAGTGGTAGAAGCAATCGACAATGACGATCCCGTACTTCTTCAGGAGGAATTGGGAGATGTTTTATTACAGGTATTGTTTCATTCACAGATTGAAAGCGAAAAGAAGTGCTTCGACTTTTCCGATGTCATAGACGGAATCGCAAAAAAAATGATTATCCGCCATCCGCATGTCTTTGGCAATACAGTTGTTCGCAATTCCGATGAAGTACTGGTGAACTGGGATGCGATTAAAAAGGAAACTAAAAGTCAAAAGACACAGGCGGAGGTACTGCAGAGTGTATCCAAGGCTCTGCCGGCTCTGATGCGCAGCGCAAAGGTACAGCATAAGGCTGCTAAAGTGGGATTTGACTGGCCGGATGTTTCGGGCGCACTGGATAAGGTTGGGGAAGAAACTCTTGAACTGAAAGAGGCAATCTTATCCGGCAAGAAGGAAAACTGTATGGATGAATTGGGCGACTTGCTGTTTTCCGTGGTCAATGTATCCCGTTTCCTTGATGTTGAGCCGGAGCAGGCTCTGAGTTGTTCCTGTGAGAAATTTATTTCCCGTTTTCAGAAAATGGAACAATTGGCGAATGAGCGTGGTATTGATTTTAAAACATCAACCTTGGCTCAAATGGATTCCCTGTGGGAGGAAGCAAAGACGAATTAACCATTCTCAGCTTTGTGCTGTTGAATAATAAAAAAACGGAGGTCAAATTAGAATGAATAAGACTGAATTAATTGCTGCTGTTGCAGAAAAAGCAGGTATGTCTAAGAAAGATGCTGAC
>JAEZWL010000162.1 GCA_023420245.1 Bacillota bacterium
CGATAATAGCCATAGTTGATGGCTATCGTACCCAAACCGCCGCCGCCGACAAAGCCTGCCATAGCGGAATAACCCAAAATGGTTGTGGTTGCGATTGCGCTGCCGACGATTAGAGACGGCTTTGCTTCGGGGAGCATCACCTTCCAGATAATCTGCATGGAGGAGGCTCCCATCGACTGGGCGGCTTCAATTACCCCGACGTCGACTTCCTTAATGGAGGACTCGACAAGTCTGGCAATGAAAGGCGCCGCGGATAAGGTAAGCGGAACAATGGTTGCGGTTGACCCCAGGGTCGTGCCGACTACCGCTCTGGTAAAGGGAAGGACGGCAACAAGCAGAATTAAAAAAGGAATGGAACGCGTAAGGTTCACAATGATATCCAGTGTTTTGAACAGCCATTCGCAGGGGCGGATCCCGTCCCTTGCGGATGTAACAAGCAGAATACCGAGCGGTAACCCGATGAGATAGGCTACCAGTGTGGACGCGAGCGTCATATACAGGGACTCACCAATACCCTGTAATAACATGCTTCGCATTGCCTCATCCCACATAACCGTTCACCTCCTCAGCGGATAAGCCTCTTGCGCGCACATAGCCAAACATTTTCTGTGCAAGGGCTTCCTCCTCAGGCAGCTGTACCACCATTTGGCCAAATGCCTTTCCGTCTATATTCTTGGTATCCGCATACATAATGTTGACCGGAGCTTTACATTCCAGAACCATATTGGCAATAACCGGTTCAAAGGAAGAATTCCCGTCGAAAACAATACGCATGCATCGTTTGCTGACAAAATTTTCGGTACGCTTTCCATCCGGATAAACAAGCTTCTGCGCAATGGCGGTCTGCGGTTTGTAAAAAATATCCTCTACCGAGCCTACCTCGGCAATTTTGCTTTCGTCAATAATGGCGACCCGGTTGCAGACTTCCTCAATCACACTCATTTCGTGAGTAATAATTACAATCGTGATACCAAGGCGTTTATTGATATCTTTTAGCAAAGACAGAATGGAAGCGGTCGTATTCGGATCAAGCGCGCTGGTGGCCTCATCACAAAGAAGCCCCGTGGGGTTGGTAGCAAGCGCGCGGGCAATTGCTACACGCTGCTTCTGCCCGCCGGAAAGCTGGGACGGATAGGACCGCATGCGATCGGAAAGCCCGACCAGCTCCAGCAGCTCCTTTGCACGCTTTTTTGCCTGAGCCTGATCCGTTCCGACCAGCTCCATCGGAAAACAGACGTTGCCCTCGGCGGTGCGCTGCATTAAAAGATTAAACTGCTGAAAAATCATCCCCATAGAGTGCCTGGCCTGGCGCAGCTCATAATCGGTCAACTTGCACAGGTCACGTCCGTCAAACAGCACCGTACCCTGAGTCGGTTTTTCAAGCATATTGATACATCGCACCAACGTGCTTTTTCCTGCACCGCTCATCCCGATAATCCCAAAAACATCTCCTTCCTCAATGGAAAGGTTGATATCGTTCAAAGCAGTAATCTGCGAATTCTTAGACTGATATGTTTTGCTAAGCGATTGAATTTCGATGATCGTTTTCCCCAAACCAGCACCTCCACTTCTATGCAAAATAACATCAACTAAACTTATATGAATTATATGAGTTTAGCAGTCGTTTGTCAATGCATATCAGTAAATAATATTATTATTGTAGATTTATACGACACGGCGGGCGATTAACGCCTTTATTTTCACACCTTTTTCCAAAAACATCTTTTCATGCTCCGTCATTACGTTTTCCGGATTGCCTTCGGAATGAAGGTCGTGGGTGAGACTGATTATCTCAAACCCGCTCTGCTTCAAATAGTCAACCGTATCGGCAAAAAGCGGATCGTCGTCCGTTTTAAACCAGATTTCCCCGTTTAGGGCAAGAATTTTTTTATAGGCCTCCAGCTGTCTCGGGTAAGTCAGCCGACGCTTTTTGTGCTTTGGCTTCGGCCACGGGTTACAGAAATTAATATAAATCCGTTCAACCGTATCGGAAGAATCCATCAAAGATAAAAGGCGCTCGATATCATATGCCATCAGCACCACATTATCCGGTTCTCCGCCTTCCTCTTCAAATGCCTGCTCAATATAGCGTTTTGCGGGCGCGAGCACCGCGTCCTTCATATCAATCCCCATATAGTTGATCTGCGGGTTTTTGGGAGCAAGTCCCGCTAAAAACAGTCCTTTTCCACAGCCCAGCTCCAAATGAATCGGCTGGCGCCGGGAAAAAAAGCAGTGCCATTTTCCGAGGTACTGCTCAGGATTCCGAACAAAAAACCGGCACGCGTTCAGTTCCGGTGTTGCCCAGGGCTTGTTGCGCATTCTCATGTAAACAGTCCTTATCTCTCGTTTTACTGCTGCCAGTTCTTGCAGACATCTACCCAGCGAATACTGCGGGACACCTCAAAAAGCTCACCGCAGGAGAGCTTTACGCAGGAATTTGCACTTCCGCCGGCTGGATAAACCGTGGTAAAGCGTTTCAGTGACGCGTCGCAGTAGACCTTTGCCGCCGCCGGATTGTCAAACGGACAAACTCCGCCGATTGGGTAACCGGTGAGCGGCTCCACAGCTTCCGGCGAAAGCATCTTCGCCTTGATGCCGAATTCCGCCTTGAATTTCGCGTTATCGATTTTCGCGTCACCTGCCGCAACGACAATGATACAGCCGCCGTCGCCCTCCAGTGAAATGGATTTCGCGATGCGCGCCGGTTCCACATCCAACGCCTGCGCCGCAAGCTCAACCGTTGCGCTGGATACTGAAAACTCCTGCAAACGCTCCTCAAAACCGTACTCTTTCAGGTACTCCCTGACTCTTTCTATCCCCATTGCTGTTCCTCCGAATTTACTGATTATTTAAGTATATCATAAAGAAAACCGGTGAAAAGACTTTCTTAAATTTTTGTAAATAAATACAAAACTCAGATTATATCCCAACGAATTTATGTAGTAATTTTGTGGTTTCTCTCAATTTCCTCAAATATTGCTCACCTCCTTATATTTTTCAGCTTATACACCGGTATAAAGCACGCGCGTATTTCATAGAATTGCAAATGCAAAATACCTCTTTCAGGCTGCTGGGCCTGAGAAGAGAGTGAAAGAAGTGACGGAATGAAGCGGAAAAAGGAGCGTGATCAACACGAATTAACCCTGAACGCAAGGTTGAAAGAACTTGAAATCTGCAACGAGCGTTACCAAATCGTTCTGGAACAATCCGACATTAAGGTCTTTGAATACAGGATACAAGACGGGAGCCTGTGCTATTGCACAAGCTTTGAAGAGATATTCGGCATTGCCGCGCCCAATGTTACGATGCCGCAATCCATTCTGGAGCGCCATGTGCTGCATCCGGATGACACAGCGGAATTTCAAGCGCTGTTTGAGAAAATCTGTCACGGAGCCCCTGACGGTGAATGTGAATTCCGCGTCAAGGGTGATGTCGGCAATTATTCCTGGTATCGCATTCGGATTAAAACGATTTTTAATGACGAAAACAACCCTGTTCGGGCTGTTGGACAAATTTGTGATATTACCTGCCAGAAGCACGAATTACAGGATTTAATGCAAAAAGCGCAGCACGATGAGCTGACGGGACTGTTAAACAAAGCGGCCACCCAGCAGCTTGCCGAAAACTCCCTGAAGGGAAATTCCGTTTGCGCGCTTTATATCATCGATGTCGATCATTTTAAAAATATTAACGACAGCCTCGGCCATATGTTTGGAGATACCGTTTTAGCTGAAGTCGGAGGCTGCCTGAGAAAGCTTTTCCGCTCAACCGATATCATCGGGCGCATTGGGGGCGATGAATTTATGGTTCTGATGCGCAACGTAAAGGATTTTTCTTTGGTACTGGAAAAGGCGGAGGCTTTAAACCAATGCTTAAACCATACCTTCTCCGACCCCTTGGGCAACCACAGAATCTCAGGCAGCATCGGGGTCGCTGTGTATCCGAAGGACGGAGATAATTACAACGATTTGTTTCAGAAGGCGGATATCGCGCTTTACAACGCGAAACGCGGCGGACGGAACAGCTGCGTAATTTACAGCGATGATACCGAAACTGAAAATCTGGAAGCCCCAAATTTCAAAGCAGTGCCGGGTTTTTTCCCAGTGAGGAGAAGCCCGGCTTCAAGCCTTGCATCCTGCTGCTCCGAAATGCTCCCTTATATTCTTGACATTTTGTTTCATGCCGACGAGCTCAACCATGTTCTGTATATCCTTTTAAAATATATCGGGGAACAGTTTTTCCTGAGCCGCGTCTATCTGTTCTTATCTCGTCCAATCAGCAGCCTCCCGTCCGGATTTCTGGAATGGCGAGCCAGCGGAATCTGCCCGGAATGCGAGGAGCTTCTTCAATACGCCGAAAAAAACGACCGCCTGTTCCTAAAATCATTTCAGAATGAAATCCTGTGCTGCAGCGAGGTTGCGAATCTCTCTGAACCATACCGGTCCTTCTACCGGGCTTTCGGAACTCACGCCACCCTTCAGGTGGCTTTTCGGGAAAGCGGCGCGTTGAAGGGGTGCATCGGCTTTGACGACTGCACGCAGGAACGCTTATGGACACAGGAAGAACTGGATATTCTGGTTTCATCTGCGAGATTAATCGGAGCCTTTATTGAAAAGGAACAATCGGCGCTTCAACTGCGGAGCGCATATGAATCCGCAAAAACGATCATGGAATCTGTTCCTGATTATTGCTATCTTATTGATTCCGATACATACCGTATTCTTTACGCCAATCAAAAAATGATACGATTGGCAGCCGCCCCCGAATCGAATGACCGGTGCTATACCCTCTTCGGAAACGGGGTTACGCCCTGCGCCGACTGCCCGCTGCGATTTACAAAACCGGTAAAGCACAGAATGATACGGGAAGGAACGCTTACTCTGGCATCCTGCTCAAAAATACAGTGGTCCGAATGCGGGAACGCGGTTTTGGTCTGCTGCCGGGAACTGAATTGAATGCTTCGCTCATTTTACGGAGACGGACACAAAAAAGCAAAACGCTTAACACCAAAACAGCTGCCGGAGCAAAACCGGCAGCTGTTTTTTATTGATTCACTTCGGTGATATCCTTAATGACTTCTCCGGCAAGAATTAAACCCGCAACCGAAGGCACAAACGAGATACTGCCCGGTATCTGACGGCGGACGGTACATTTTCTCTGTGTCCCCGGAGGGCAGACGCAGTGCGCCCTGCAACTGATGCTCATATCCTCCATAGGAGTGATCGGCGGTTCCTTGGAATAAATAACCTTCAGCTTTTTGATTCCGCGAGCCTTTAATTCCTTTCTCATGACACGCGCGAGCGGACATACACTGGTGCGGTAAATATCCCCCACCTCAAACCGCGTGGGGTCAAGCTTGTTCCCCGCTCCCATGCAGCTGATAATCGGAACATCCAATTTTTCAGCGCGTACAATCAATTCCAGCTTGGAGGAAACGGTATCGATCGCATCCACGATATAGGTATATTTCGAAAGGTCAAGCTCATCCGCGTTCTCCGCGGAATAAAAGCATTCGTTTGCCTCAACCTCGGCGTTCGGGTTGATTTCGAGAATCCGGTCGCGCATCACTTCCACTTTTTTTTGCCCGATGGTTTTCCGAGTCGCGATCAGCTGCCGGTTGATATTCGTAAGGCATACCTTATCGTCGTCAAACAGCGCCAGCTTACCGACGCCGCTTCGCGCCAGAGCCTCCGCCACGTAAGAACCTACGCCGCCGATACCGAAAACAGCCACGAAAGCGTTTTTCAGCTTAATCATCGCTTCTTCCCCCAGAAGAAGCTGAGTCCTTGAAAATTCATTCAGCATATATTTGCCACCAATTTTACTTCCTTTATGACAACTGACTGCTTTATTGACAGCCAAAGCTTATTTTTGTCCGGACAAAATCCGGCATACCTCGTCAACAATAACATCCACATCCGCGAGCGGACCTCTGCCGAAGCTTCCTTCCGCAAGGATTCCTTCCTTCGGGTCGATAAACCGGTAGCCGTATTTTTTCAGTTTTGCGACATTGTCCTGAACAATCGGATTTTCCCACATATTGGTATTCATCGCCGGAGCGATCAGTACCGGTTTGTTTTTGAGCGCAAGAATAGTGGTGGTAAGCATATCGTCACCGATGCCGCCGGCAATTTTACCGATGCAGTTCGCCGTGGCGGGCGCGATCAGCATAAGGTCCACCTTCTGCGCCAGAGAAATATGCTTCACATCGACCGGAAAATCATCCTCGAAAACATCGGTATACACCCGGTTCTTGGTAAGGGTGCGGAACGTCAGCGGCGTTACAAACGCGGTGGCTCCCTCGGTCATGATTACATCTACATTGTATCCTTTTTTATAAAGCTGATGCGCGATATCCGCCGCTTTATAGACCGCAATGCTTCCGGTAACGCCCAAAATAACATTCTTCACTTTGTATCCTCCAAAAGTTTTTTCAGCACACGGTCGGCAATTTCGCCCGCAATCGCTTCTTTCCCTTCCAGCTTGGTAACGTTCGCCGCCGCGTCAATTAAAAAGCCCTCATGGTTCCCAGCCTTAATTGAATCGGTGTCATTCGCGAGCACATAATCGCAGTTGTTCTTGATCAGCAGCCGGTAGGCCGTATCGATCAGGACTTGTTCATCTACACCGCTCAGAAGCTTAAACCCGACCAGAATGGTTTGGGGGCTTGCCGCCTTAATCAAGCCAATGATTTTCGGCGTTTTTTGAAGAACCAGAACTGGATGCTCCAAGTCAGAGCTGATTTTTTTATCCGCAGGAATGGCGGCTTGTATCAAGACCTCCTGAATCAGGCGGCTTAATTCCTCTTTTGTCGGCGGGCTTTTACAAATCGCTTCATAAAGCGAAGCCGACACCAGCTCCGGCGCGGTGACGCTTTTTACCTTATAATCGCTTACCGCCATGGCGTGGATTACCGCGTCGATTTGCTCCGTTTTCAAGAGATTTTCCAGCTTATCCTGTAAATCGTCAGTACCTTCAATCTGAATAATCCTGACGCTGCCTGATTTCGGAACAACCGCGAACGAACCGCAGAGATAATAGATGGTATGCTCGACCGAGGAAAGTCTTCGGGACAGCTCATCTGCAATCAGGCTTCCCAGCCTTCCGGTTGCGCCGTTCGTAATACTGCGGACTGAATCAATCCGTTCTTTGGTACCGCCCGAGGTGATAATAAACTTCAAACACTCACGCCTCCTAAAACCCGGAAGCGTATATGCAAAATAAAAAGCCTTGGATTTTCCGCTGAAAGGCGGGCTCTCATTGGGAGTTTGCATACACGCCTGCAATTATTTTTCCTCTTTATCCGATAAAATGCGGGGTAGACAAGTATCTTTCACCGGTATCCGGCAAAAGCGCGACAATGTTTTTCCCCTTGTTTTCCGGTCTTGAGGCCAACTCGGCAGCCGCCCAAACCGCCGCGCCCGAGGATATTCCAACCAACAGACCTTCGCTTCTGCAAAGCTCCCGTGCAGTGGCGAACGCGTCTTCTCCCTTGACCTGAATTACTTCATCATAAATTTGGGTATTCAGCGCTTCCGGTACAAACCCGGCGCCAAGCCCCTGAATGCTGTGAGCGCCCGCCTTGCCCCCGGATAAAACCGGGGAATCAAAGGGCTCCACCGCAATTATTTTTACATTCGGATTCTGAGATTTTAAATATTCGCCCGTTCCGGTCAAGGTTCCGCCCGTTCCAACACCGGCAACAAACAAATCAACCTTACCGTCGGTGTCGCGCCAGATTTCCGGCCCGGTGGTTTCTCGGTGCGCTTTGGGATTCGACGGATTGCTGAATTGACCCGGCATATAGGAATTCGGCGTTGTTTTCAACAGCTCATTGGCTTTTTCAATAGCGCCCGTCATCCCCTTTGCGCCGTCAGTCAAAACAACCTGCGCGCCATACGCTTTGAGCAGGTTTCTTCTTTCCACGCTCATGGTTTCCGGCATAGTGAGAATAACGCGATATCCTCTGGAAGAAGCGACGAAAGCCAGACCGATTCCGGCATTGCCGCTGGTAGGCTCAATGATGACGGAGCCTTCCTGAATCAGCCCCTGTTCTTCAGCATCATTAATGAGAGAAAGCGCCATCCTGTCCTTGACACTTCCCGCCGGATTAAAGAATTCCAGCTTCCCGAATATGACCGCCCCCAGATCTTTTTGCTTGTTATACTTCGCAAGCTCCAGCAATGGCGTATTTCCAATCAGTTCATCCAGACTTTTGTACGTATTCAAAATACCATCTCCCAAAATTTATAGGTTCACTATTGATATATTGACACTATGTTTTCTATTATAGGCGATTCCCTGTTTTTGTCAACCTGACTGCACAGAGAAAGCGGTTGCATCAAATATAGCGGTATGCTATGTTAATATCCTGTGCTCCCCTTGACGAATTTTAACTTTCCATATATTATTATCTTAAGAGTGTGTATACAAGCTTCAAATTCCAGCCTGTTTTTACTGAAAACATTTTCTTCGGTATTAAGGATGGAAAGTATCCGTGCGTTTTTTCTGGCTTGTATGCTCCGGAATATGAATTCAGCTTTTGGAAGGAGAATAAAATGAGAATCTCTTCGAAGGGAAGATATGGACTTGCCGCTATGATTAGCATGGCGCAAAATTATTCCAGTGACGAATGCACCACCATCGTCAGTATTTCGGATAAACTGGGCATTTCAAAAATATATTTGGAGCAGGTATTTTCTCTCCTTAAGAGAGCTGAACTGGTTTTTGCCGCAAAAGGAGCGCAGGGCGGATATAAATTATGCAAACCGCCGCAAACCATTAACGCTTATGAAATTCTGCGTGCGCTGGAGCAGTCTCTCTTTGAAAAAACCGACGAATCCGTGGCAAAGCAGGCGCGTGAAATTGAGCAAACAATGCAAGCTGTCGTTTTTTCTGAAATCGACGGCGCTATTGCCGCCGCGCTTAAGAAGATTTCCCTATATGATCTGGTTCTGGAAGCGGAAAAACAAAAACAAAATTCCGGATTTATGTTTTATATTTAAGTATAGTCGATCGACTATAACAGTCGCCATCCGGCATCGCTATAGAACCGACAAAGCCTTCCGTCACTTTTCCGTGGCGGAAGGCTTTGTTGATTCTAGTGAATGATCAGCCCCAGAAAGCGCGACAGGTCGCAGGCCTGAACCGCAGTAACAATCGCGCCCTGAAGCTCCGGACCGGAGAGTAGAATGCCATCGATATTGCAGCTGGTCAGGTCGATCCCTTTTAAGGGAGTTTGGAGAAACTCCGCCTGCGCGAGCCTACAGCCCTGAAACCGGATTTGCTTCATCGAGCACTGCTGGAACATTCCCCCGGTGAAATCCGTTTCCTCTAACAAAACATTCTTCATTTTTGCGGAAGACAGGTTTGCCATTCGAAAATTACAGCTGCGCACTGTAACATGATCAAAAACCGCTTCGGCAAAATCGGTGCCAACCGCCTTGCAGTTTTCAAAACAGACGTTTCGGAACACACAGCCGGATAAATTCACGTTGGATAGATCACATTTTTGAAAAATCGCATTTTCAAAATAAATACCGTGGAATTCACACTGCTGAAACCTGCAATTATCAAAAAAATCATCACGAAATTCGATGATTTCCAAAAAAAGGTTATCCATATCCGCGTTAATAAAATGGTAGCCTATAATGTCAGATTCCCCCGCAAGAGCCTCTTCTGCCATGGTTTGCAGATTGTCTGCTTTTTTGCGTTCCTTTGTTAATTCCGGATATTCCAATAAAGCCCTCTCCCCCCTTCACACAGGTCACTCCTGTGCCATAAAAAGTACGCCCAGAGTATTGGGACCGCAGTGGGACGAAATCGTACAGCTCGCTGTTGTAATATGTATCTCTCGAAAAGCCGCCAGAGACTGAAGCTCCTGTTTTACAAGACGGGAGTATTCACAGGGAATTCCCGAGTGTGTAATAAACGCGTGGTCCGGCTTCATATTCTTGTATTTAGCAACGGTATCAGCCGTATATTTGCGGAGCACATCGTCCAGCTTCCCGCGATATTTTTTGCCGACAACCATCGCTCCTTCGTGCTGGTTGTCTACCTCAATGCACGGCTTCAGCTGAAGCAGATTTGCACCCATCGCGACAATGGAGGAACAACGCCCGCCTGTGTGCATAAATTCCAATGTATCCAAAATAAAGCTGGCACGAACGTGCGGAATCAGAGAAACAATTTCCGTCTGAATCTGTCTGGCAGGCATCCCCGCCGCAATCCGGTTTGCCGCTTCAATTACCAGAAGCCCTGTTCCGGTTGAAAGGCTGCACGAATCGACCGGATAAACATTCCCGAGTTCTTCGGCAGCAATGCGACAGTTTTGGTAGGATGAGGAAAGCGCGGAACCAAGATTAAGGTGTACTACCTGATATCCCCGCTCCACCCATGGTTTAAAATAGCGATAATACTCCCCGGCACCAATTGCGGCAGTTTTAGGAAGCACCTTCTCCCGGCACCAGGTTTGAAAAATATCCGGCGGTGTAATATCGACATTATCTAAATATTGCTTGCCGTTTAAAATAATGTGGTAAGGAAAGTATTCAACGTGATAACGTTCTTTCAGGTCACTTCCCAGATCGCAGGTACTATCTGCGCTCAGGATTATCTTCTGGCTCAATCCTTTTCGCTCCTTCTGTGAATCGATCCGTTAATTATTCAAAATAGAACCACTTTAGTAAATAATACAACGAGACAAAAACACAGTCAAGAAAAGAAATAAGATAATTTATTAACACAAGAAGTGCCGCTGAACAAATAAAGCTGCAGCTTACCCACCTTTTTTTACCTGTTACGGGACTGATGATTACCGGATAATCTCCACGCCTTTACACTCGTTTCTTTTTTCTATATAGTAACCATAGAAAGAGGTCACAAAAATATAATTCTCTTTTACTCTACAAAGAATGGATGAATCAAATTGAAAAAACAACTCGAAAGACTTTGGACACGCAGCTTTTTTATTTTATGGCAGGGGCAGCTTATTTCCACACTGGGAGACGCGGTATATAGCATTGCTCTGGGATTCTGGGTGCTCTCGGTTACCGGCTCCACCGCTTTAATGGGCACGCTGATGGCAGCCTCCACGTTGCCCGGAGTGTTGGTCTCCCCTTTTGCGGGCGTACTGATTGACCGCTGCAACAAAAAACGCTTATTCATTATAACGGATATCATCCGCGGCATCTGCATTCTTTCTCTTTCCGCCGCCGCTTATTCGGGAAAAATAGAGATTTGGATGACCTTTGCGGCAGGGATAATTCTGAGTGTCTGCGGTGCATTGTTTTCTCCAGGGGTGCAATCCGCAATGCCGGATCTTGTTCCGAAATCAAAAGTGGCCAACGCTACCTCCGCTTTCTCTATTGTCACGGTAGGCTCTAATATGATTGGGAGTGTAGCCGGAGGATTTTTGTTCCAGGCACTCGGCGCACCGATTCTTTTCCTTTTTGACGGGCTTTCATTCCTTTTCTCCGGAGCCACAATTCCGTTTGTGAAGATACCGAATAACACCGGCAAAAATGAGAAGCTCCACTTTTTTGAGGATATGGCGGAAGGATTTCGCTATATGTGGAACCAAACCGGCTTAAGAATCATTTTATTACTGGCCGCACTGATCAACTTTTTCTGCTTTATCGGCATTGTGCTGTTTCTTCCGCTGTTTCAGTCAACACCATCTCTCGGAGCCGGGAAATACGGAGTCGCAATGGGCAGCTATATGGCCGGCGCTTTCGCGGGATTTCTTCTGTTCTCCATTATTTCATTAAAAGCAAAGCATAAAGCCAAGCTTTTTATTTTAGCAAATATTATAATGGATCTGTTTACCGTAATCGCAGTAAATCAATCCTCTTTTCCGCTTATGATCCTGTTTATCGTGGTCGCGGGATTTACCAATTCCATTGTAAACGTATTGCTGATGGCTACGGTGCAAACCTCTACCCACACGGAAGTGAGAGGTAAGGTCATGTCGTTTATGAGCATGATAACGCAGGGGCTCACGCCATTTGCAATGGCGTTCGGCGGCATACTCGGCGCTATTTTTCCGATTCGCTCGGTAATCTCAGCTGCTTTTTTAATCGTCCTGATTACTTCCGTTCCGGCATTCTTCTCGAAATCCTTTAAGAATTATCTTACTGCGGAAGTAAAGGAAGAAAATGCACCGGAACCAATCGCCGAGGCGGAATCCGCCGTAAATTAACTTTGTTCGGGCTCACCGGGAACGGAGACTCTGCGGCGCTCCAATAAATCAATCCCGTCGGAGGTATACGGTCTGCCGCAAATCGGACAGAAATTGTAGCGCTGTACATTTCCGTTTACCAGAATCATTTCTCCTTCAAAATTTTCACAATAGGTGCACGAAGAAAGCTCGTTCAATCAAATCACCTCGATTGGTATTTGTTATTCAGTTTTCTCGATTCTGTCTGCACTATACCATAGCGCCAATTGACTCCAAAAACCTCCAGTCTTCCAAAAATATAAGGATTCTTTTCAGGTGAAGCTGCTTAACAAAAATCCGGGAACCACTCAAGGCCCCCGGATTTTTTATGACTGCTTGATTATTGCTGGATTTCCTGTTTTAATTTGAACTTTCTGACCAGTTCGATCAAAGATTTTGCTTGACCGGAAAGCTCTTCGCTGGCCGCCGCGCTTTCCTCCGCAGTGGCGGAATTGGTTTGAACCACATTTGAAATCTGGTCGATTCCTATTGTAACCTGAGTAAGCGAATCTGATTGCTTGACAGATGCATTTGTAATTTGATCCACCATTTGCGCAACAACCGATGCGTTTTCTACAACCTTCTTCAGCGATTGGGCAGTTTTTTCCGCAACCTTTGTCCCGTTGTCGACCTGCTCGATGGAATTTCCGATTAAAGCATTGGTGTTTTTTGCGGCTTCCGCGCTTTTGCTTGCAAGATTGCGTACTTCATCCGCCACTACAGCAAAGCCTTTTCCCGCTTCTCCCGCTCTTGCGGCTTCCACAGCCGCGTTTAAAGCGAGAATATTTGTTTGGAATGCGATATCTTCAATCGTTTTAATGATTTTTCCGATTTCATTTGAAGATGCGCTGATCAAAGACATAGCCTGGATCATTTCGCTCATGTGCGCGTTGCTGATGTCGATTTCATCTTTGACGCGATTGACATTTACGCTGGCTTCCCTGGCATGCTCCGCGTTTTCATTGACGTTATCGGATATTTCCGTCAGCTGGGAGTTGAGCTCTTCAATTGAGCTGGCCTGTTCCGCGGTACCCTGCGCCAAAGCCTGCGCTCCGTTCGATACCTGCTCCGAACCGCCGGTTACCTGGCTGGCAGCCTGATTAATCTGTGCAAACGCACCGTTCATAGATGCAATAATGCCTTCCATTGAATCTTTAAGCTGTTCAAAATCCCCTTTATAGTCAACGGTTAAGACAATATCCAGGTCTCCCCCAGCCAATCTGGCAAGGGTTTCCTTCACATCATAAATATATTCCTTCAAAAGATCTATCGTTTGCTTGAACGCAATGCCAAGATATCCAATCTCATCCTTTGTGGTGATATTAACATCGACATTCAAGTCTCCCTGCGCCATTCTGAGGGCCGCTTTTTCCATTTCCTTCAAAGGCTTGCTGATACTGCGCGAAATAACGAAAGCAATTGTCAGAGACAACGCTGCCGATATTATAACAATTAGAATTAACACCAGTCTGATCATAGAGGTTTCATCGATCAGCGCAGACTTCACCTCATCGCCCATCGTGGTTTTTTCTGTGTACAGCGCGTCCGTATCGGAACGGATTTGATTCGATAAAGGGGTCAGCTGCTCCGAAACCAGCTTCTGCGCTTCATCGTCCTTGTTTTGACTGGATAAGGAAACTACCTGATCGCGAACCGAAGCAAACTTTGCAAGGTTGTCGCCAATTTCTTTGTAATAGGATATTTCCTTATCATTGATTATGTTATCTTTCATATCCGCAAAATAGGCATTAACCTGCTTGTTGGATTGTTCCAGCAGCTTTTTGGCGTCATTCAGGGACTTTTCATCATTCGCGTTAATAATATCTCGAATGATGGAGCGGTTGTTGTTAAACTCGGTATTAAACCTGCCGATTTCGCCCTGCGAAAAACCATAATTCTCAAGTGCAGAGCTATATTTGGAATTGATATCATCGATTGCAAAGGAACTTAAGAAACTCCCGATACTGGAAATCAACACAACTAAAATAAAAGTGAGGGCCAGCTTTTTTCCGATTTTCATATTTTTTAACATAATTTACATCCTTTTCTATAATTTTTATTAGCTTAGACGTCATACAATCATTAAATTTTGTATGAAAATCATCTAAATACACAAATCACCCCCTAAAAATATGTACATCTTTGCTAATTATTCAATTATAGCTCTGCCAATTTATTTTTAATTGTGTTTTCATAATTTCGACTGCGGCAATGAAAAAATAAGCAATTTTTTCCAATATAGTCGATTGCCTACAAAACAAAGAAACCCGAAAGGCCGTTGAAAAACAGCTTTTCGGGTTTCTCTCTTTTGAGACAAAATTGTCTATCTATTTGGTTTTAGCTTTACCAACATCTTAATCTCTTAATCCAACGCCTATGAGTTCATCAGTATTTTTATCGATAAACACAGAGATTGGTCCCAGTGCAACGTCATTGTTTGTGTGAAAAGTAACCATATAAGCATTTTTGCCTTCTGTACTCACCACACCATTTGGACCTGCAACCAAATAGGTTCTCGAATGATCATCTTCTTCAACCTCCGCGTCCTTCCAGTTAACGATTGTTTTCTTCGTTCGTTCATCCAGATATTGGTACGCGATTTCTACAATATCTGAATCCGACTTTTTAATATTAGATTCTGTTATTTTATTTGCACATCCTGCAACCAGTAAAAGCACAAGTATTAATAAGCATAAGGATGAACCTGCTTTTTTCATGGCCGTAACCTGCCCTTTCCCAACTTCATAATTGAATTATATCACAATGAGAAAAATCCGCAAGCGACTCATTAACTGTTACAAACAACGACCTTAACGGAAAGCTAAGATTCAAATGAAATGAAAAAAACCGCATGAATAACTGAAACAATCCAGTACTCATGCGGTCTTTTTAAGTTGGTGCGCGAGATGGGACTTGAACCCATACGTCATACAACACACGCCCCTCAAACGTGCCTGTCTGCCAGTTCCAGCACTCGCGCGACTCAGCAAGATGTATTATATCATTGCCTGTTGTCTTTTGTCAACACTAATTCTAAGATTTTTCAAAAATTTTGTCGAGAAGCTTTTGAAATTCATCGTAGCTCATAATACTGTTCAAAACACCGACCAACGAGTTTACCGGCAAATGCTCCGGCAAAGAAAGCTCCCGCAATAATACCTGCCGCTTCTGCGCGCTGTTGTCGCCGCCGGAAAGCCCCGCCAGATACAAATCTGTTTTTGTAATTTTGCGCCCGGCTGGCGAGCCGTCGCTCCCACAGACCACTCCGGCACGCTTTAACGCGTCGAGAATGATTTTTACCGGAACTCCCTCCACGCCGAGCTTTCCCTCTTTGGAAGGTCGGTCCTTACGTCTTTCCTTCCCGAGGATATCCGGAATATAGGCGTGCCTGATTTTCTCCGGCGGGATGGAACCGGCAAGATAGTTGCGAATCATAAATCCCGCACCGTCGCTGTCGGTTAAAATCAGCAGCCCGCGCGAGTCGGCAAGGCGACGGATGAGCTCCATCTGTTTTTTATCACTGAATATCTGAAAACCGTTCGTTTCGATAATCAAGCCGTCGATCACCGAAGAAAGCTTGATCTTATCATATTTGCCCTCAACAATAACGGCCTCTTTTATTTTTATCAAGCAATTCGCTCCTTTTCCGCAATCAATAACAGCTGCGCGATCAGTTTTTCCATTGTGACCCGACGGTCTCCGCGTGCGCTTTTCAGGGCGACGTCGGCCTGCAAAAGAGTCTGAAGGCTCTCGCGAAGCATGGCGGTGGTAAGCTTTTTTGCGTCCCGCTCCGCGTTGGTTAGCCGGAATTCCTTGCGCGCGTAATCAAAATATTTTGCCGGCTCCATTACGCCGCTGCCGCTCTGAATGGAAGTCCTCACGCGGTACATATCGAGATAGGCGGAGGAAAGCACCGCCAGAACGGACACCGGCTCTTCATTCTGATAAAAAAGCAGGTCAAGTATCCCGTATGCCTTATCGTATTCTCCCGCCAGAATTGCTTTGGAAAGGTCGTAAACCCTTGCCTCAAGGTTTTTCACCACCAGCCGGTCAATGACCTGCGGCGTGATCTCTCCTTCCTTTACAAACGAACACAGCTTCTCCAATTCGTTAAAAAGCGTTTGAAGGTCGTTTCCGCTGTAGCGGATAATTCTTTCCGCAGCCTGCCGGGAGAGCGCACAGCCCCGTTTGGAGGCAGAAGAGCACAAGAGCTTTTCCAGCTCCGCGCCGGTTCGTCTTTTTAATTGAATACTGATTCCCTTCTGGTTCGCCAGAGTGATAAACTTCTTCCACTTTTTATCCGCTCTGGAGTCAATTTGCAATGTCGGAAGGTAAATAATAAGTACCGTTGTTTCCGGGATATTTTCCAACAGCTCGTTCAGCTTGTCGAATTCCTGCGCGCGAAGACCTTCCACATCCAAATCGGATATCGCGACGCATTTTCGCTCCGCCATAAACGGCAGCGCCTCCACCGCCTCAAAAATATCGTCGATTGCGGCTCCGCTCTCAAATCGCTGATAATTAAAATCCTCAAAGGCGGTGCCTTTTGTTTTGGAAATCAGCTTTTGCGCGTAATACCCGACCAGATATTTTTCTTCGCCATACAGAAAATACAAATTGGAAAAGCTTGATTTTTCAAGCTGCTTCTTAAAATCCGACTCCGTAATCTCCGGCATTTTATTCCCTCCTTATTTTTAATATCCTGTCATCCTTCAGCTCTAAAACAATATTTCCCGCGCCAGCGGTCGCCAGCGGATGAAGCGGGCGCGCCTGCGTATCGCTCTTTTGCAAGCCTTCCTCATCCACGGTCAAAACAGTATAGAACGGTTTCGGAGACACGGTGCAGTCGGGAACCGCACCTGTAATCAGAAAGTCCGAGCCAAGCCAGTCCGGCGGCAAGGCGGCATAATCAACTCCCTCCGGGCAAACCAGAGCCGTAATTTGGTTGACCGTGATACGCGTAGCGTTGGTCTGCCCCGACGATACGGTCAGCAATTCCGTATGATTCCAGAGCTTTGATTCTGATTTTTTCTGAAACTCGCTGACCGTTTTTATCTTAGAAATTTCTTTCTGCAAAAAATCATCCGGATATTCGGACTCCTGCATCACCAGATGCTCGGGGCGGAACGCCTGTATCAGCTCCGAGCAGTTCTTCAATTCCTCTTTTCCTTGCGTCAGCGGCTGAATATAATCCAATTTCGTAATTCCCTGACTTCTCAGATAACTGCCGATCGGATTAGAGGAAAAGCCACCGCAACCGATTACCGCAGCATGACCGTTGCGCGTGAGTACAACGGTCTGTGCATTCCCGACATCAAGCACGGCCAAACGCGTCACGTCACGTACGGAAACCTGGTAGGACAGGATGCCGGTAAGCAACAATATGGCGGAAAGCCAGGCGGAAACCTGAAACAGGCGATTTGACCTGCGAATCAGGATGGTTACCGCAAACAGCAGAATGCTGCCGGAAAGCCAGATCAACACAAACCCGTAGGAGGCTGACACGCTCGCGTAGGGAATCTGGGCGAGCCAATGGGCGCTCGCCTGCATATATTTCGCAAGCAGACCCGAAATCAGGGCGAACGGCAGGGCAAGATAGGATTGCGGCGCGATGAGGTTCAAAACGGACGCAACCGCCGCGAAATTCATCATCAGGGTTGACGGTACCAATTCCAAAAGATTGGAAAAGAGGGAGATCAGCGTCACGCTCCGGAACGACAGGATAACAATCGGCAAGGTGAACAGAGTCGCTCCGACGGTTGTAGCGACAACACCGTTGAACCCGTGTATCAATGGTTGCAATGCTTTTATTTTATCACATTTTTCGTCCAGAAAACACGTTATTTTGCCCGAACACAGAATCAATCCGAGCGTTGCCGAAAAGGAGAGCAGCAATCCAATATCCGCCGCGGCAAACGGATTGGAAAGCCCGATCAGCAGAACCGCCGCCCCCAGCGAGGTTAACGCGTCCGGCTTTCGGGAAAGGAGCATTCCGCCAAGGTAAAGCAGGCACATCACACCGCTGCGCGTTACCGAGGGTACAAAACAGGTAATTGCCATAAACACCACAACACCGCCGGAAGCGAGGGCTGCCGCCAGCTTTTTTGGAAGCTTTAAAAAAAGGAACAGCATCAGAAGAAGCTCCGCCATCGTCGCCATATGCAGCCCGGAAACCGACAGGATGTGGGAAATTCCGATTACCCGGAAGTCTGAGGATACCTGCGAGGAAAGGCTAGTCTGGTCGCCGAAAAGAACGCCGTTCACCAAATCCGCCTCCTGCCGGGGGAGCATGGCGCGAACGGACTTTAAAAGCGCCGAACGCAGACACAGCGCGTAGTAATACGGTGGTTTCTCCGTAGGCGGCGTTACCTGAACCGCTTCATATTCATACAGGTAGCCAAACATGGTTATCCCCTTGGAAGCGTAATAGGAACGCGAGGTATAGCCTTCGCCGCCGCTGGGGACAAAAAGATGCACCTTGCCCTTGATCTGGGAATAAGGCTCCGCGCGCAAGGCATTCTGCGACGAGAGGCGGATTTTCATCGGAATCTGCCCTTTCGCGCCGGAAATACTCCTGATTTCCACCTCATAATAATTGCGGTTATACGCCCGATACGGAAGCTCGCAGATGACCCCGTCAATCACCGCGTCCTTACCATCCAGCCGTGCGGTCATATCCGTAACCGCTGTGCTGCTGCCGGAGAAACAACCGAACGCCAGTGCAGCGGTCAAAAACACCAAGGGAAACACGCCGGTCACCCGCGTCTTTTTATTCAGTGCCGCAGCCAGAAAGCCGGCAAGGCAGACACACGCCAGAACAAGCGAAACCTGCGCGCCAAAATAAACAGCGACCGCCAAGGTCAGCAGATACGTAAAACCCACCAACGCCAGCGGCCGCTTCATATCGTTTCCTCCGAGAAAAATTACTTAAAGAAAAGCGGAAGGTAATCCAGATAAATGATATCCTCCCGATCCTTTGCATCGCCTTCCGCGAGAACGCAGGCGCGACCCACGATGTTGCCGCCAAACTGCTTTACAAGGCTTTCCATCGCGGCCAATGACTCGCCGGTACTGATTACATCGTCAACAATCAGCACACGCTTGCCGTTCAGACCCTTGTAATCGTCTTCGGAAAGGTACAGCTTCTGTACGTGGTCAGTCGTAATGGATTTCACTTCCACATGAATCGGATTGCGCATATATGCCTTAACACTTTTGCGGGCCACGATGTATCTCCCGCAGCCCTGGCGCGCCATCTCATAGCAGAGCGGAATCCCCTTTGTTTCAGCCGTAACCACAACATCGTGCTCCGGGCATTTTGCCAGCAGAGCCGTGGCTGTTTTTTCCGTGATCTCTACATCGCCCAGCATTACAAAGCCCGCAATGTCCAGCGTATCGCTGATAGGACAAATCGGCAGCTCGCGTTTACAGCCGGCGATCGTCATTTTATAATACTCACCCATAAACCTAATCGACCTTTCAAAATTGGATGATACAAGCAGAGTGACCGTCAATCAGCCCGGAGGCCACTTCATGGAACGACCGCCAAGCAGATGGAAATGAAGATGCGGCACACTTTGACCGCCGTCCTTGCCGGTGTTCGCAACCATGCGGAAGCCCTCCGCCAGATTGTTTTCTTCCGCCAGCCTGGCGGCTACCTCAAAGATATGGGCGATAACCGCGCTGTTCTGCGGCGTAATTTCCGCTACGGAAGAAATATGCTGCTTGGGTATAATTAACAGATGCACCGGCGCCTGCGGCTCCAAATCGTAAAAGGCAAGAACCTTTTCATCCTCATATGCTTTTTTGCTGGGAATCTCACCGTTTGCTATTTTACAAAAGACACAATCCATTCTGATTCCTCCTTTGAAGCACAATAGCTATTATAGTATTATTTTACCATGTTCGCAACAATTTTTTCCACAGAAGCAAGCGCTTCTCCAAGCTTGCTCAAATCCTTTGCGCCAGCCATCGCGCTGTCCGGCTTCCCGCCGCCGTTACCGCCCGCAATCTGCGCTACCTGGCGCACGATCTGCCCCGCGTTAACTCCCTTTTGCAAAGCGTCCTTTGCCACACAGGCGGCAATATTTGCTTTCCCGTCGTTGATTCCTGCCAGAACGGCAACCATGTTCGGGGCGTGGTCGCGTATTTTATCGCACATCGCGCGCAGAGCGTTCGGTTCCGTACCGTTAAAGGTGCCGGTAATAATCTGAACGCCCGCAACCTCCTTTGCACCCGCGAACAGACCGTCAATTTGCAGAGCGGCCAGCTTGGAGTTGAGCGTTTCGATGGTTCTGTCTTTTTCTTTCAGCTCGGCGGAAAGCTGCGCGGCCTTCTGAACCAAATCAGAAGCGCTGTTTAGCTTAAGCGCGGCAGCGGTCTCCTCGATTTCCTGTACCTTTTTATTCAGAAGCGAAAGCACACCGGCTCCGGTTACGCCCTCAATCCGGCGTACACCAGCCGCCACGGAGCTTTCGGAAACAATCTTAAATAGTCCGATTTTCGCGGTGTTATCGATATGGGTACCGCCGCAGAACTCCCTTGAGAAATCCGAAACGGTCACCACGCGGACAATTTTACCGTATTTTTCGCCGAACAAAGCCATGGCACCGAGCTTTTTGGCCTCTTCAATGGGCATTTCACGGGATTCCACTTCTGCGCCGCTTAAAATAACATCATTGACAAGCGATTCCACCTTTTGGATTTCATCCTTCGTCAGAGCGGAGAAATGGGTAAAGTCAAAACGAACGTGCTGCTCGTTGACAAGCTGACCGGCCTGCTCGACATGGTCGCCCAAAACCTTCCGCAGCGAAGCCTGAAGCAGGTGAGCGGAGGTATGATTGCGCATAATGGACAGGCGGCGTTTGGTATCGATGGAGGCTCTGACTTCTTCGCCGACGGTGATCTGTCCTGCGGTAACAACCGCGTGGTGCAGGAAATTCTTCGCATGATTCTTGGTGGTGTTCTTTACCTCGAGAATCGCGTCCGCCGATTCAACGGCGCCCGTATCGCCGACCTGACCGCCGCTTTCCGCGTAAAACGCGGTGCGGTCGAGAACCAGAGTAATATCATCCCCGGCGGTAGCGGTTTCCACCCGCTCGCCGTCCTTTACGATGGCAAGCACCTTTGCCTTGGTTTCGTATTGCTGATACCCGAAGAACTCAGTCTCCGGGATACCCTCAAGCAAATCGCTCTCGCCTTCCCAAGCATCCGCGCCCGCATTCTTTCTTGCGGCCCTCGCGCGCTCGCGCTGTTCCAGCATCAGGCGGCGGAACTCCTCCTCGTCTACGGTCATGCCGCGCTCCGCGACGATTTCCTTGGTGAGGTCAAGCGGGAAGCCGTAGGTGTCGTTCAGGCGGAACGCGTCCGCGCCGGAGAATACTTTATCCTTTGCGCTATCAATATACTGATTCAACAGCTGCAAGCCCTGATCGATGGTCTTGGCAAAGCTTTCTTCTTCGACGCCGATCAGCTTGGTAATCATCGCGCGTTTTTCGTTCAGCTCCGGATAAGCGCCCTTATTTTCGTCGATCACCGTATTGGCGACCTCCGCAAGGAAGGTACGGTCAATGCCGAGCAAACGCCCGTGGCGCGCCGCGCGGCGGAGCAGACGGCGCAGAACATAGCCCCTGCCCTCGTTGGAAGGCATAACGCCGTCACCGATCATCACGGTTGTGCTGCGAATATGGTCGGTGATGACACGCAGGGAGATATCCTTTTTCGGGTCGTCCCCGTATTTTACGCCGGCAATCCGGCAGATGTGCTTCATAATATTCTGAACGGTATCGACAAGGAAGAGGTTATCCACGCCCTGCATGATGCAGGCAAGGCGCTCCAGACCCATGCCGGTATCGATGTTCGGATGATCCATCGGCGGGTAATTGCCTTTTCCGTCACTGTTGAACTGGGAAAATACAACGTTCCAGAATTCCACATAACGGTCGCAGTCACAGCCCACACCGCAGGTCGGGGAGCCGCAGCCGTACTGTTCGCCGCGATCAAAATAGATTTCGGAGCAGGGACCGCAGGGACCCGAGCCATGCTCCCAGAAATTATCTTCCTTGCCCAAACGGACAATGCGGGAAGGATCAACGCCGACTTCCTTCGTCCAGATTTCAAACGCCTGATCATCATCGGTATAGATGGTAACCCAGAGCCTGTCCACGGGCATTTCGAGCACCTTGGTACAGAATTCCCACGCCCACGCGGTGGCCTCGTGTTTGAAGTAATCGCCGAACGAAAAATTGCCGAGCATTTCAAAATAGGTGCCGTGGCGCGCGGTGATACCGACGCGCTCGATATCCGGTGTACGAATGCATTTCTGGCAGGTGGTTACCCTCTTGCGCGGAGGAGTCACCTCGCCGGTAAAATATTTTTTCATCGGCGCCATACCGGAATTAATCAGCAGTAAGCTGTTGTCATCCTTCGGGATCAGAGGGAAGCTTTGCAGCCTCAAATGTCCCTTTGACTCAAAGAACGAAAGATACTTTTCACGCAGTTCGTTTAAACCTGTCCATTCCATTTAAAAAACTCCATTCCGCCCACCGGCAAAATAATATGACTTGAGACACGGGTTTTCCGCAAAAAAAATAGACCTCTCCTCCCAGAATTGGGACGGAGAAATCCGTGGTACCACCCAAATTGCGCAATGCCGCGCCACTCGAACCCTTAACGCGGGGAACGCCGCGGCTCCTCGCCGCAGGGCTCCGGGTTGGCCCGTTGCGCCGGCAGCTACAGGAACCTTTCAGCCTTGGATTCCCTCTCTTTTGCAGTACCCGACTCACTTCTACCCTTTATCGCCTGTTTCGCACTTCCAAAGAAATGCATTCAATTTCATCCTGATTATAAACGCAAATGCAATTCTTGTCAATCCTCTTGTGGCTGAAGGTTGAACTTGCCGTACAGTGAATCGGCAATCTGCTTGAATACCGGCCCGCAGGTTGCTCCGCCGCCGGTGCCTTCCTCGCCGACAACCGTAATCACATATCTCGGGTTTTCATACGGATAAAATCCGGTAAACCAGGAAATAACCGCTTCTTCCCCGTTGACATATTTTCCGGTCTGCGCGGTTGAGGTTTTTGCTCCTGCGCCGCCGGCGGCAGGCTTGCCCTTTTTGCTGGTTCCGGTCTCAATGGATTCCTTCATGAATTCCCGCAGCAGCTTCACCGTGTTGTCCGAAAGCACCGATGTGCTTTTCTGCGGCTCCGGTTTCGCGGTAAACTTCAGATTTTCATCCACTAACCCCTCATATAAATAAGGCTGTGTAAACTTACCTCCGCTGGCAATGGCGTTCACCATTGCGGAAATCTGCAGAGGAGTCGCGGTCAAATCCCCCTGACCAAAGGAGAAATTCGCCAGCGCACGCGGTATTTTCAGGCTTTGCAGAGTGGGCAGATTTCCCGAAGCCGAAGAGATTCCGGGCGCAATTTCAAAAGCCCTGCCAAAACCAAGGCTTTGCGATGTCAGCAGAAATTGAGATTGCGGTATCTGCTGCATCAGATTTACAAAATAAACGTTGCACGAACGGGCGATGGCCTGACCCATATTCAGTGTTCCGT
>JAEZWL010000211.1 GCA_023420245.1 Bacillota bacterium
GAATACCGCATATCGGCCTGAAGGCTGCAAAGCTGCTTTCTGCCCGCTTTCAAAGCATGGATGCCGTTTTTCAAGCTTCTGTCGAAGAGATTGCGTCGATTGAAGGCTTTGGGAGTATCATGGCGGAGAGCGCCTATCATTTTTTCCGGCTGCTTCATACCGCTCACTTAATTGGAAGGCTTCGTGACAGCGGCTTGAATATGCATTCCAAAACGGAAATCAGCGACAGACGTTTTGCCGGTAAAACCTTCGTGCTGACTGGAACACTGCCAACGCTGACCCGCTCGGAGGCTACGGCAATCATAGAAAAGAGCGGCGGCAAGGTTTCCGGCAGCGTATCGAAAAAAACGGATTATGTTCTTGCCGGAGAAGATGCGGGCAGCAAACTTGTCAAGGCGCAGCAGCTCGGCGTAACGGTTATATCAGAGGAAGAGTTTCAGAACATGTTATAGTCAATCGATGATATAAATGAAAAATAAACGACAAAGCCACTGGAAGCAGCAGATGTGTTTCCGGTGGTTTTTTTATGCTCTGCGAAAATTTTCGGTCATGCCGTGAGGCTTTTGGATTTGTGTCCTGTTTCAAAATTATTTTTGTTCTAACACCGCTAAGTTGTCCATATCTATGTTATGAAAGGAAGGACAGGTAAATGGAAAATTTTAGCGACTCAAGATTTGATTCAGCTGCAAAATCGCTTTGCGACCGAATTGCCAAATACTTAAAGCTCTTGCCGTATGATATAAAAAATCAAACGCAGGAGCTCAGGCTGCGTGTTAACAGACCGGTTTCTGTCTGCTGTACGAACGGTGTTTATTTTTTAAGTCAGCAGGGAAGGGTGGTTTGTTATCCAAACAGCGACATGATCATTGCGGAGAAGCTTGATATAGACGAAAGCTTTCGGAATATTTGCAGCTATTCGATTTACAGCCATCAGAATGAGATTAAGAGCGGATATATCACCCTGTGCGGCGGGCACCGCGTCGGTATCAGCGGAACAGCGGTATACCATGACGGCGATGTAACCGGAATGCGGGATGTGTCTTCGATTAATATCCGGATTGCCCGTGAGATCACCGGCTCCGCGGATGAGCTGTTCAGCACGCTTCGTGGAAATATTACAGCGGGGCTGCTGCTTGCGGGTGCTCCCGCAAGCGGAAAAACCACGATTCTGCGCGATATTGCCAGACAGCTTTCCAGCGGCGTCTGCGGAAATATCAAAAAAGTGACGGTTGTTGACGAACGCGGCGAGCTATCCGGTACATATATGGGTGTTCCTCAAAATGATTTGGGTTTCTGCAGTGATGTGCTCAACGGATACCCCAAAGCGGTCGGAATGATGCAGGCAATCCGTTCGCTTTCTCCTGAGTTTATCGTTTGTGACGAGCTTGGCGGAAGCGAAGAAGTGAAAGCGGTTGAGCAGAGTCTGAACGCGGGCGTCAGTATAATATCCAGTATTCACGCGGGAAGCATCGAAGAATTTTTAAAAAGAAAACAGGCGATCTCACTGCTGGAAACCGGAGCATTCGGCAGCATTGTGATGTTGAACGGGCACGATAAGCCCGGTAAAATAAAAGGAATCTACAGGGCGGGTGATTTACTTGCTAAAATTAATGGGACTAATCCTACTGGTAGCGTCGGGGACTCTTGCGGGATATATGGAGTCGCGTAGACTAACGTTTCGCGTGGAGGGATTGGAGTCTTTTTTGCGATTTCTGTCTGCCGCGCAGACGGAAATTCGCTTTGCCGCCCTTCCGGTAGAGCAAATTGTGCAGCGGCACGGTAAGGATTTGGAGTTTTTGAAAATCTGCGGTGAAAAATGCAGGGGAGGAGACAGCTTCTTCTGCGCGTGGGAAACGGGAGTAAAAAACGGCACAAAGGGACAAGGGTTCAAGCCACAGGATATCGACCTGTTTTACGGTTTTGGAAAAAGCTTCGGAGTCAGCGATACCGACGGCCAGATCAGCCACTGCACTCTTTATACAGAGCTGATTCAAGATAATCTGAAAAGCGCCAGGGAGGAAAAAATCCGGAAGGCAAGGCTTTATCAGGTGTTAGGCATTTTTTCAGGAATGGCAGCCGCACTTTTAATGTGCTGATAGTTTAAAACGGAGGAAACAAAATGGACGTGGATTTAATTTTCAAAATAGCGGCGATCGGAATCCTTGTATCGGTTCTGAATCAGCTTTTAATCCGTTCCGGACGGGAGGAACAGGCAATGATGACAACGCTTGCGGGGTTAATCGTCGTTTTGATGATGATCATTCAGCAGATTGACGCGTTGTTTAAAACCGTAAAATCCGTATTTGGGTTATAGGCGTATGAATATCATTGCTGTAGCCGGATTCGCCGTACTTGCGGCGGTCTTTGCCGTGATGCTGAAGCGTTATCATCAGGAATACGCGGTGGTACTCAGTATCGCTGCCGGTGTCATCATTTTATTTGAGGTTTTTGCCAATATCTCTCCGGCGGTAAAACAGATTGATACTCTTTTGTCAGCCGCGGGACTTTCCTCCGAATATACCGCGATCTTGTTTAAAACGCTCGGAATCTGCTTTCTGGCTCAATTTGCGGCGGATTCCTGTAGGGACGCGGGCGAGGGCGCACTCGCTTCAAAGGTTGAGCTGGCCGGAAGAATCGCAGTCGTTATCCTGTCGCTGCCCCTCTTTGAAAAGATAGCGAATACAGCGGTTGGCCTGATAGGTGGTTAAAAATGAAAAAGACGTTATGCTTTTTGTTGTTTACTCTTCTGATATTGTCATTCCCGCTGCATGCACATGCCGCAGACAAAGAAAAGTATTACAGCGAACAGTTTAAGCAGAGCGGTGCGGAGGAGCTTCCCGATTATCTTCCGAACGATACCCGCAAAGCAATGGACAACCTGGGAATAGACGGAGCCAATTGGGGCGGCATAGCGTCCATAACCCCGGAAAATGTCTTTCAGCAGATCGTTTCCATGTTCAGCGGTAATTTTACCGATCCATTTAAAGCGGCAGTTTCGTCAATTGCGGTTATGCTCCTTTGTGCTTTGTTAAACGGGATGAAGCTTTCCTTTGGTGAAAGACCGATGGGCGGAGTCGTCGGTATGGTCGGCGCGCTTTGCATCTGTTCGGTGATTGTTCAGCCAATCGTAGCATGTATCGCAAACTCCGCAGAGATTATCAAAGCCGCGGCAGGCTTTTTGCTTGCCTGCGTTCCGATTATGGCCGGTATTATGATTGCCGCAGGGCAGCCGGTATCCGCAGGCTCCTATAATATCCTGATGATTGCCGCTGGAAATACCATTTCACTGTTAGCCGCAAATATATTTGTACCGATGCTGAATATCTTTTTAGCGATTTCCATTGTATCGGCAGTATCGCCGAGTATTAATCTGAGCGGGCTTTGCGGTGTAATCAGCAAGCTTGTCAAATGGACGCTGACATTCTGTATGACGGTTTTTACAGGGCTGCTCACCGTGCAGGGGATTGTGTCCGCATCTCTGGACGGAGCCGGCTCAAAAACCGCAAAGTTTGTACTAAGCAGCTTTGTGCCGGTCGTAGGTAATGCGCTTGGGGAAGCGGTAGGAACAATCAGCGGCTGTGTCAAACTGCTGAAATCCGGGGTTAGTGCGTTCGGACTTCTGGCAGGTTTTTTAATCTTTCTTCCGGTTATTATTCAATGTCTTATGTGGATGGTTACAACAAATGTCTGCGCGGGTATTAGCGACATCTTCGACCAGAAGGAGATTTCCTCCCTTCTGCGGTCCTGCTCCGGCGTTCTCGGCACAACGCTGGCAATTATACTCAGCTGTATGACTGTAATAACGGTTTCTACGGTTATCCTGCTGATTATCGGGGGTGTTTCATGAGTCCGGTAAAAGAATGGTCGGTCGTAATCTGTATGGCGGCGCTGGCTGCCACTTTGCTTCAGAGCCTGGTTCCCAGCGGCTCCATGGAGCGTATGGTGAAATTTATTATCGGAGCCTTTGTAATCTGCGCGATTATACAGCCGATTTCCAGAATTGTGCCCGAGATCAATACCGGCATCCGCGATCATTCAAAAGCAGCTTACGACACCCATTTGAAAGTTGCCGTAGACAACCAGATTTCCAGCGCGGCCCGGCAAAGTGTAAAAAACCTTGTTACGGCGGAGTTGAATAAAATTGATATTAAATGCAAAAATGTTGACACAATTATGGATACAAATGAAGACAACAGCATATCAATTAACAAAGTGGTTGTAATACTCGCAAAAGGATATGGCTCAGAACGCCAGAAAGCATTGGAACATCTGGAAAAAACACTGGGGCTTAAAACGGAGGTTACTGTAGATGATGGAAACGGTTGAATCCGGAACAAAGGGGAAAGAATCAATTATCGAGAAGCTCATCAATAATGAAACGTATCGAAAGATCATTATTATAGCGGTTTTTATAGCAATCGCCCTGATTTTTCTCTCCGGTTTCTTTAAAAGCGATAATACCGCTGCAACAAAAACAATACCGGCGCAAAATGTCATTACGTCCGAGCAGTACGCCGAGAATCTGGAGAAAAGCCTGACGGATATCGTTACCGGAATTCAGGGCGCGGGCGCGGCAAAGGTGCTTGTAACCCTGGAACGAAGTAAGGAATATGTTTATGCGACCGAGGAAAAGCGAAGCAATCAGACTACAGAGGATAAATCCGGGGGTGCAGCCACTAAAAACGAGGCGAACGACGACACCGAAACCAAGTATACCCTTGTAAAGGATGCCGACGGCGCCCAGAAAGTAGTACCGGTAACCGAGGTTCAGCCGGTGATAAAGGGTGTGGTTGTTGTATGTGACGGCGGCGATAATCCGGCCGTACAGCAGAATGTCATCACCGCTGTTACAACAGCGCTTGATATTACTTCCGTGCGTGTGTGCGTAATAAAAGCGAAATAATTAAAACAGGAGGAATTTATTCTATGACTATGGGAAAGCGTCAGCTTGTTCTTGCGGCTTTGGTTGTCGCGCTCGGTGCGGCGGTATATTTGAACTGGCAGTTTTCCGGTGACAATCAATTGATGGCCACCAACGCATTAACATCAACATCCGGTCGCGAGCTGGGAGAAGCGCAGCTTGTGGGTGGCGCGGTTGAATCGGGCGTGCAAAAGAAAGCGGCCTCTTCGGCGGTACAGGCCAATGCGACTGCGGATACATATTTTAGCGAGGCTCGCCTCTCCCGCCAAAAGGCAAGAGACCAGGCAGTCGAGCTTTAGGAAAAAACGCTTACAGACACGAAGACCAGCGACGCAGCCAAAAAGGAAGCGGTTGCACAGGCTGCCGTGGTTGCTCAGAACACACTCAGAGAAAACAATATTGAGAGTTTGGTCAAAGCGAAAGGCTTTTCGGACTGTGTTGCCTATTTGCAAAATTCCGAATGCAGCGTAGTGGTAAAAACAAAAGACTCTTCCCAAAATAACGCGATTATGATCAAAGACATCGTAGCCGGTCAGGCAGGAATTGCCTATGATAAAATTAAAATTATTGAGAATAAATAAAGCGCTGCCTGGTTCACACATATTTTTCAGCTGAACGAGATATATATTTCATTATCAAAAAGATTGTGGTATAATATATCCGTGGATGTTTGACAATATAATGATGATTAAAAACCCTCCACATCCCTGTGGAGGGTTTTATTATTTATCATTGTGCTTGCGCTGCGAAATAACCCCCGGTTTTGTGTGGGGTAGCTTTATATAAAATTAAAATTGCATATCACGGTAAAACGGAGGTAGTATGAAAAGACGAGAAGCAAGGGAACAGGCTTTTATCCTGATTTTTGAAAGAAGCATCAACCATGACCCTACGCAGCAGATTATTGACGCGGCCGGACTTTCGGATGATATCGTCATCGATGATTTTGCCGAAAAATTAGCCATGGGTGTAGAGGAAAACGAAGAGGTTCTAAACGCAAGGATTGAGAAGTATATCCGTGGCTGGAAGATGAACCGTCTTTCCAAAGTAGCCCTCTCCCTGCTGAAACTCGCAATCTATGAAATTCTGTTCGAGAAGGATATTCCGGTCAGCGTTTCCATTAATGAAGCAATTGATCTCGCCAAAAAATATGGCGGTGCGGAAGACGCTCCCTTTGTAAACGGAGTGCTGGGGTCCGTGGCAAAGGAGCAGACCGGTTCCGATGAGTAAGATAAGCAGTACGCTTGGAATTGATACCAGCAATTATACCACTTCATCGGCACTTTTCTGTTCCCGGGACCGCTCGGTCACCCAGGAAAAGATGCTGCTTCCGGTAAAGCAGGGGGAATTGGGGCTCAGGCAAAGCGACGCGGTGTTTCACCATGTTCGTCAGCTGCCGTTGGTCCTGGAGCAGCTGCTTCAGGACTATCCGGCTTCCATTTGTGCAGTCGGTGCTTCCGATCGTCCGCGCTCAATAGACGGTTCTTATATGCCGTGCTTTTCCGCAGGCTTTGGAACCGCAAAAGCGATTGCCCTTTCGCTGGGGATTCCTTTCCATTCTTTTTCCCATCAGGCGGGGCATATTGCCGCCGCTCTTTTTTCTGTGAACCGTTTGGATTTGGTTTCTCACCGCTTTATCGCTTTTCACGTTTCCGGGGGTACAACAGAGGCGGTACTGGTTGCGCCGGATAAGGATCAGATTTTTCATGCCGCAATTATAGCGAAATCACTGGATTTAAAAGGCGGACAGGCGGTTGACCGGGTTGGGTCTATGCTCGGTTTAGCGTTTCCCTCCGGGAGAGAGCTGGAAGAGCTTGCATTGAATTCTAATTTCAGGTGTAAAATAAAAGCATCCATGAAAGGGGCGGACTGCTCGCTTTCCGGGGTCGAAAATCAATGCCGAAAAATGCTGGAATCCGGTGCTCCAAGAGAAGATATTGCAGCGTATTGCCTGCAAGCTGTTTTGGCGGCGCTTGACGCAATGACCGTTGAACTGATTAAGCTGTACGGAGATTTGCCGCTCGTATTTGCCGGAGGCGTGATGTCGAACAGCATCATTCGCAATGCGCTCACTGAAAAATATGGCGCCTATTTTGCGTCTCCCGCGTTTTCCTGTGATAATGCTGCGGGAATCGCGGTCTTAACCTCAATGAAGGAGGCGGAGTAGCATGTCCTATACACCGGTTGTTCTGAGTGTGTCACAATTAAACATGTATATCCGCTCTCAGTTTGACAGCGATGAGAATTTGGTGAATGTTTTCCTGTGCGGAGAGATATCCAATTTCACCAACCACTATAAATCAGGTCACCTTTATCTTTCTCTGAAAGACGAAAAAAGTGTGATTCGCGCGGTGATGTTTGCGCTGAATGCCCGCAAGCTCCGCTTCCTGCCGCAGGATGGGATGAAGGTTATTGTTCGGGGAAGGGTCAGCGTGTATGAAGCGACCGGTCAGTATCAGCTCTATATTGAGGATATGCAGC
>JAEZWL010000116.1 GCA_023420245.1 Bacillota bacterium
AGGTATACCCGGAGAGCGATATGCCAAAATCCAACTATAATTACGAGCTTTGGTTCCCTGTAGTGAAAGAATAACTGTTATTCATACTGAAAAAGACTTGCCTCACACGGCAGGTCTTTTTGCTGTATTTTTTTCTCAATATTCGATAATTAGGGTTAACAGAAAGCGATTCAGGCTTTCTCATGTAAAATGCTGGTTATTCTCCGACCAGTTCTTTTACTTTTGCAATCTGGGCTTCGTTCAGATTAATGACATCGCTGTTTTCCATACCGGTGGAGGAATCCTCCACCAAAATCAGCTTGGTGTCCTTTTGGGTAACGGTGTTGTGCCACAGCGTACTGGGTATATTGTAAACCTTCATCGGTTCCATTTTCTCCGCCTCAATCACCAGTTCACCGTTCACTTCGTTTGCGTAAAGGAGAACACATTTGCCGGCAAGCAATACAAAAAGCTCGTCAGTTTTGTTGTGACGTTCCAGGCAGTTGGTGTTCGCAATATCGTTGGCGGGCTTCCAGTTTTTGATACCGACCATCCATTTCTCATTTTCGAAAACGCGGGTTAAGCCTTCGCCTTCAAATTCATACTTTTCAATTTTCATCGGTATTCTCCTTATTTTTTCAAGTTTCTGCACTGCTCGGCGATATTTTCCGCAGACAAACCGTAGGCGGCAAAAAGCTCCGCAGGCTTGCCGGATTTGCCGAATTTATCCTGAACGCCGACTCTGGCAAATTTCGCGGAGGAATTACCCGCCAGAACCTCAGCCACAGCAGACCCCAGACCACCGATCACAGAGTGCTCCTCGGCGGTTACGACGGCGCCGCATTTATCTGCCATCGCAAGAATGCATTCCTGATCAATGGGCTTAATAGTATGGAAGTTTACCACCGCAGCACTGATGCCTTCTCTGGCCAGCATTTCCGCAGCCTGAAGGGCGTAGGGAATCATCAACCCGGTCGCCATGATGCAAACGTCAGAACCGTCCTTCATTACGTTTGCCTTACCGGGAATAAACGGGGTATCCGGAGTCGTAATGGTTTCCACCACGGGACGCGCAACGCGGATATAGACCGGTCCGTTGATTTCGGCAGCCGCGAACACCGCCTTCTTTGTTTCGATGGGGTCGCAGGGCACAAAAATCGTCATACCGGGAAGAACCCGCATCAAAGCGATATCCTCAATGCTCTGGTGGCTGCCGCCATCCTCGCCCACGCAAAGACCGGAATGGGAAAGACCGAATTTTACGTTTGCGTTTACGTAGCTGATAGAGTTTCGAATCTGCTCGTAGGCACGACCTGTGCCGAACAGAGCGAAGGTACTGACGAACGGGGTCAGCCCGGAGTGGGCGAAACCTGCCGCCGCGCACATCAGGTTTGCTTCCGCAATACCGAGATTAAAGAAGCGGTCCGGGTATTCCGAAGCGAACATGCTGGTCATAGTCGCGTGAGCGAGGTCGGCGTCCATAACGATTATGTCTTTATTTTTTGCGCCCAGCTCGACTAACGCTTCTCCATAGGCGACTCTCAGTGATTTACTCTCAGACATTGATATTTACCCCCAGTTCTTTTAAAGCAGCGTTGTATTCGTTTTCGACCGGCGCTCTTCCGTGCCATCCATAGATATTCTCCATGAAGGAAACACCCTTGCCTTTTACAGTTTCACAGCAAACGACTTTTGGTTTGCCGCTTACCGGTGCTTCCAGCGCTTTCGAAATCGCGTCGATATCGTGTCCGTCAACTTTAAAGCATTCAAATCCAAAGGACCTGAATTTTTCAACAGGGTCGCCTATGCTCATAACATCGTCGTTTGAGCCGTCGATCTGAAGACCGTTGTGATCCAGCATTACGACGAAATTATCCAGCTTATAATGGGCTGCGGCCATCGCCGCTTCCCAAACAAGCCCTTCCTGCATTTCGCCGTCGCCGATAATCGCGTAGATCTTGTAATCTGCTTTTTTATATTTCGCTGCCAGAGCCAGTCCCATTGCAACGGAGACTCCCTGACCCAGGGAACCGGTGTTTACATCCACGCCGGGTGTTTTCATCATATCGGGGTGCCCCTGTAAATGACTGTGAATCTGGCGGAGAGACCACAGGTCTTCCCTCGGGAAATATCCCTTGTCCGCCAAAACGGCGTACAGCGCAGGGCAGGCGTGCCCCTTGCTGAGAACAATACGGTCGCGGTTCTCCATCTTCGGGTTTTTCGGGTCAATCCTGGCGACCCTATAGTAAAGCGACATCAGAATTTCCACACAGGATAGCGAACCGCCCGGATGACCGGACTGGCTGGTGTAGAGCATTTTTAGGATGTCGGAACGGATTTGCTTTGCTTTTTCACTAAGGTTCTCGTTACTCATTTTACTTCTCCTTTATTTTTGCTTTATCCTTTTACCGCTCCAGCGGTCAGACCTTCCACCAGTCTCTTCTGTGCGAAGAAGAACATAACGCAGACCGGGATAATGGTTATGATTCCTCCGGCGGTCAGAAGATCCCACTGAACGCCCAGCTGACCGATCAGATTTTTCAACGCGACAGGAATGGTACGGTTTGCCTCGTTCGTAAACATAACCGCAAACGTGTATTCATTCCAGGAGGTCATGAAAATATAAACGCCGGTCGCCACAAGGCAGGGCACCAGAACCGGTAAAATGATCTTTGTAAACGCCTGCGCCTTGTTCGCGCCATCCACCTCGGCCGCTTCCTCCAGCGACATGGGAAGATCGTTCAGGTATCCGTTCAGAAGCCACACGGAAAACGGGATGGTAAATGTTGTGTAGGAAAGGACAAGCGACATTGGGGTATAAAGCATACCGAGGTTTCTCATAATGGAATAGAGCGGAATCAAAAGCAGAACGGTGGGGAACATGTTATTGGTCAGGAACAGCATCATAAACGCTTTTCTTCCCTTGAAACGGTAACGGGAGAAAGCATAGGCAGCCAGCACCGAAACAAAAAGGGAAAGAATTGTCGTGATGCTCGCAACGACAAAGCTGTTAAGCATCGGCTGCAGAAAGTTGAAATCGAAGAAAAGCTTCCGGTAGGATTCAAAGGTTGCACTGATCGGCCAGTAGGTAACTACGCTGCCGTAAAGCTCCTCTTCCGGCTTAATGGACGTAACAAAGGTCCAATAGAAGGGGAATAGTAAAAAAATCAGTAAAATTGCCAGCGGAATGTACAGGAAGGCAATTCTAATGAATATATTTTTTGACTCTTTCATTTATGCCTCCTGATTCTTAAACATATTTTTCAAATAGGGAACCGCGACCACAAGCAGCATCAGGGTAAGCAGGATGGACATGGTGGAGGAGTACCCCAGATTGAGGGAATTCGCCTTGTTAAAGACGTATACGCTCAGGGTTTGAGAAGTATACGCGGGTCCGCCGCCGGTCATGTTGAAAATTACGTCTACGGAGTTCGCAACCCAGATAATACGCAGAAGCGTAGTAACAAAAATTGTGTTTTTCAGCGATGGGATTGTAATGTGGAACAGCTGCTGGAACACGTTTGCCCCGTCAATATCGCCGGCTTCATAGAGCTCGTGGGGAACTCCCTGAAGCCCCGCCAGGAGCATCAGCGCAAAGAACGGAATGCCCTGCCAGATTATGGTGACGACAACCGACTGAAACGCGGTGCTTTCCTGCGCAAGGAACGGAATTTTGTCCTGTATAAAACCAAGCTTCAATAAAATATCATTTAAAACGCCGTAACTTCCGTCATAAATCCATCTCCACATCAGGCCGATGAGAACACCAGGCGTTACCCAGGGGATGAGGCTTACGGAACGGACGATTCCACGGCCCTTGAATTTCTTGTTTAAAAGCAGAGCCAATGCAAAACCAAAAATAAATTGAAAGCCTACTCCAAATAAAACCCACAAAACAGTTCTCCACAGGGAGGACCAAAACAGGGGGTCCTGCATCACTTCGATATAATTGCTCAGACCCACAAATCCGATTTCCGAAGGTCTTCTAAGGTCGTAACTTTGAAAGCTCATTAAAATCGCATTAACTGCCGGAACAAAAACCACCGCTAAAATAACGATCAAAGCAGGCGTTATCAGTAGGTATGGCCATATGTTCGACTTTCTTCGCACCAAACGGATCACCTCTTTTAAAACTTGGGCTGCAACAGAATCTATTGCAGCCCCTTTTAGATTACAAAATTAATCAATCAGCCGTAATTTTTAAATTGTGAAACAGAACCGTACAATTATTTGCCGTATAAGCCCTTTTGCAGGGTTTGCATCGCCTGTGCGGCTGTCGTCTTTCCGGAAAGCGCGGAAGCAACCGTGTTCGGCCAGGTTGTGCTGATCCATTCGGTTGTCGTATCGCGAATCGGGAAGATACCGGCGTGCGGCTGACCCGCAATAGATACCTTCATGAATTTATTGTCCTGGAATTGAGGCATCTGCTGAACCCGTTTGCTGACCGGTACGTTGCCGGTGGCTGTGGTCCAGGTTTCCTGCCCCTTACCGGTGGCGAGGTATGCCAGCCATTCAAAAGCCGCTTCTTTATTCTTGCATTTCTCAAAAATGACGTTTTCCGTGTCGCCCATAGAGGTCCACTGCTTTTCGCCTGCCGGGAACACAAATGCGTCAACGTCGTCGCCGAAGGTCTTTACCATATCCTTGGAAGAGCCGATGTGGTGGATTGTCATAGCGGTTTTTCCGGATTTAAAATTCGCAATAATTTCGTTAAATCCGTCGGTCGGAGCGGTTGGCGGCGTATAGCCTTTCTTGTAAAGGTCAATAAAATCCTGCATTCCGGCGACTGCCTTCGCGGTTGTAAAATCGGTAAAGTCGCCGCCGCGTGCCCAGATGAAGCTGCCCCACGGCTCCTGACCACCCTTGGCGCCTCTCATACCGAAGCCGTATACGTCTTTTTTACCGTCGCCGTTGGTGTCTCTGGTAAGCTTTTTGCAGGCATCGAGGAATTCCTGATAGGTTTTCGGAACGGTAACGCCTGCCGCCTTAAACATGGAAGGCCGGTAATAAACGTAAAGAACCTGTGTGTTCCAGGGCATTACGTAAACGCTGTTGGTTCCGCTTGCCTGTTTCATGGTGTTGTAAAGACTCTGGTCGATATCGTCCTTCTCTTTCCACTTGGCGATATAGCCGTCAAGGTTTGCAAGGAGCTTGTTCGCGGTGAAAAGCGGGGTGGAGGTCAGCTTCCAGGCTGCGGTATCGGGTCCGCCGCCGCCCATCGCGGCGGTAAACAGATTTTCGCTGTAAGCGCCGCCGTCCCACGGATATTCCTGTGCAACGACCTTAATATTAGACTTATTGGTGGCGTTGAAATCCTTTACCATTTCCTGCATTTTCGCAGAATAGCTGGAGTTGTCCGCCCAATACCAGTGCGTTATGGTTGTGGTGCCGGCAGCCGCGCCGGAAGAAGCGGCTCCGGAGCTTGCCGCTGACGAAGCCTGAGAACCGGTTGCTTTATTGTTACATCCTGCGAACATAGTCATAGACATTGCTATCGCGAGAACAACGGATAATATTTTCTTCATAATTTTCCTCCTAGTATATTAATATCTTCTTGAGTTTGCTTGATATGCTTTTCTGTTTCATTTTTTGCAGTAATTGGGTTTCTATTCATGATGGCTTCGTAAATATTAATATGACTCTGAATTGCCCTCTCGTAACTTCCGGGTACATTTGACGTTTTAAAGTAGCCTTCCTGAATCGATTCACAGATAATTGGCAGGATACGGTACAAAACATCGTTCTGCGTGCATTCCGCCACCGCGCGGTGAAAAGCGACGTCATACTTTGTATGGTTTCCTTTCTCACTTCCGGCGTCCTGAATCTGTTTGATGATTTGCGCGATTTTTTTGATGTTCTTTTCCGTTGCCCGCTGAGCCGCCAGAAATGCAATCTGCGGTTCAATCATCATTCTTGTTTCCATGAGGTTATCTAAAAGACCGGCTTGATTCGCAAATTCCAAACCCAGAGGATCTTTGCGGACTCCGGGCTGAACGGTAACGAAGGTACCCTTCCCGCGCTGAATTTCGACAACATTTTCAGCAATCAGGAGCTTGACCGCTTCCCGTACTGTGGAGCGGCTGACGCCATACAATTCTCCCAGCTCTCCTTCACTCGGGAGTCTGTCTCCCGCTTTCATACCCTTTTCAATGATCATTTCCCGCAGCCTTTTTGCCGCGACTACTGACAGCTCCTTGCTTTCAGTTAAAATCTCACTCATACATCTTCCTCCGGAGATTTAAAATGTTATGATAGGAGAGAGGAATAGTTCGTCTGATATCAGACATCAGACGTCCTTTTGGAACCCATAACATTTTCTTTTTTACAACGTGAATGCCTGCACGTTCACAGCCTTGATTCGGGAGTATTGAGGCACGTTTTAACTCTATCACACTCCTTCACACTTCATCGGGTGTGTGCCACTGATAAAATGCATATAACTATTTCAGAACAGCATTTTAAACTTGTGGACTTTTACAACAAGATTATATCGGCTCATATCTCAATAATCAACTGGTAAATCCAGGCAATTTGCCGAATTGTTTGTTTAATAAGTGTGAATAGAAAATAAAATGTTAAGAAATATTATCCAATATTACATGACTGATGGATAAAAGGGAAACAGGCTCCCAACGGTGCTGTTCTCTTTTTCGCAGTCATATCAAAACGCCCGGCTGTGCCGGGCGTTTTGAAAAAGCTTTCGCCTTGCGCATAGCAGGCGACTGTACGAAATCGCCCGGGGGACGAAGTATTACAGGGTAACTCCATTTTTAAAAATAGCAAGGTCTCGCTTATCAAAGGCCTCCGACTTTGTGGCTTTATTGCCGGAAGCAACATCGATCACATAATCAAAGAATTTCTGAGAGAGTTCGGGCAGAGCTTCTCCGCTTAGCAGGGTCCCCGCGTCAAAATCAATCCAGCCGGCCTTTTTTCGGGCGAGCTCCGAATTACTGGAAATTTTGACTGTGGGAACAGGACAGCCGAAGGGTGTGCCCCGACCGGTGGTAAACAGTACGAGATGCGCACCGGAAATAGCGAGCGCGGTAGCCGCCACAAGGTCGTTTCCGGGACCCTGCAGCAGGGTAAGCCCTTTTTCCTGAACCGGCTGCCCGTAGGAAAGAACGTCGTTTATCTGCGCGGTGCCGCCCTTCTGGATGCAGCCGAGAGATTTATCCTCGAGCGTAGTGATTCCGCCCTCTTTATTGCCGGGGGAGGGGTTGGAATCAATTTCCTGATGATAGCTTTTGAAGTACTTCTTGAAATTGTTGATCAAATCCACGGTCTTTTCAAAAACCACCTGATCGCGGCACCGGTTCATCAATATAGTTTCCGCGCCGAACATTTCCGGTACCTCCGTCAAAATTGCCGTGCCGCCTTGCGCGATCAGCAGGTCAGAAAAAGCGCCGACAAGCGGATTGGCGGTAATTCCGGAAAACCCGTCTGAACCGCCGCATTTTAAGCCGACCACAAGGCTGTCTGCACTGCACGGCTCCCGTTTGAATTGAGCCGCGTATGCACAGAGCTCTTTTACGATATCCACGGCGGAACCCACCTCGTCTTCGAAATCCTGTGCGTTCAGGAACTGGACGCGTTCTTCGTCGTATTCTCCCAAAACCTTTTTCAGTTCGTCGATGTTGTTGTTTTCACAGCCCAAGCCGAGTACAAGTACTGCGCCCGCGTTCGGGTGACGGATTAAACCGGAAAGCGCAAGCTGAGTGTTCAGCAGGTCCTGAGAAAGCTGGGAACAGCCGTAAGG
>JAEZWL010000154.1 GCA_023420245.1 Bacillota bacterium
TTTGGTATGTTCTAAACTGTTTATGTCTTTCATTTCAAAGACCTCCTCGATATTTTTGTTAGGTTGGCAGACCGTAACTTTAACATATCGAGGAGCTTTATTTTTGTCCATAGCTTAAGCTTTTTATCCACCAGCAAAGCTGGTGGATTTTATGCCATACAAAAAAGCTCGCTTAAACAGTGTGTTTAAGCGGGCTTTTTGCGTACCACGTCAATTCTGGATATCGCCCTATTTTCAAATAAGGATTCGAACCCCCACGATTTGAAAATGCATTTGCGGCAAATGGCGTGTCAAATACAGAACTATCGCCTAAAGAAATCTTTTCACAGGATCAAGCATTCAACGAGGAATCTGTTTCCGAGATTACTGCAAATGAATAAATAGCATTTTCCCATAAGCATACAGTGGCACTGTATACTTATGGGAAAAACAGGCTAGAAGAGTAATACGATGAAAAGACTACTGATAAAGAGTAAAACCGGTCTTTTATTTTGAAGGGACCGGTTGTACTCTTTGTTTTTTGATAATGCTATTATTAGCTTGCTGTTCGAATTTTATACTATTCTTTTCACTATTTTGTTGTCTCTACCCTGTCTTTTCTCACACCACTTGCATCTACCTTATAGCCATCTACTGTGGTGCTTCTAGCTAATGAACCGTCGGCATAGAAGTAATACCATTTACCGTCGACTTCAAGCCACTTACCAGATACCATCAGACCGCTCTTGGTAAAGTAATAGGTCTTGTTGCTTCCATTCGCACCGAGATCCCACCAGTCAACTAACATTGTCTTTCCAGAATAAAAACGCCAGTTGTCGCCGTCCTTGACCCAGCCGGTTTTCAGCGTACCGTGGGTGTTGAAGAAATACGTTACACCGTCGATGGTCTGTGTGCCGGTGAGAGCTTTGCCATTTTTGTAGTACAGATACTGTCCGGCATCGTTTTTCGCCCAGGCCTGCGCCGTATCCGGGTCAATGGTCAGCTTGATATAGCGGCTGAGCATGGAGGAAACCTCCGCGCGGGTGGCGCTGGATTTCGGATTAAATTGATTGCCGGTGCCGCCCATCATAATACCCGCCTGCTGCATAGCTGTGACGGCCGTCTTGTAGGTACTGCCGATGCTGGAAGCATCCGCATAGATCGTTGCAGTTCGGGTAACGGGCAGGGTATAGCCGATTGCCTTGGCGTAATTTGCGAAGATGACCGCAATTTCCTCACGAGTGACGGCGCGTTCGGGTTCAAACTTGCCGTTTTCTGTGCCCTGTATGATACCTTTTTTATATGCCCATTCAATATAGGAGCGGAAGGCACTGTCTGCTTTCACATCCGCGAAGCTGCTGGTGGGATACGCCTTGGTGTCCACATTCGCCAGTCTGCCGAGAGCTGTCACCAGCAGTTCCCGTGTCACAGTGCTGTCCGGCGTAAAGGTGGTTTCCGATGTGCCGGAGAGAAGCCCTCTGACTACCACATAATCAATGGATTCCTTTGCCCAGTGGGTGGAAATATCCGTGAATTTCGCCGATAGCGCAGTGTATCCAACACCATACCGGGAGAAGTGGGACGTGGTGAAAATCACACAGCCGCTGTTTGTATCGTAAGCGGAGCCTGCGATACGGGTGGCGTTGCCCCTTTCGTCTACGTACACGGCGTACAGGCCGCCAGCCGCTTCTTTCTTACCCAGCGCATAGGGAATGGATATCGTAGCCGTGCCGCCGCCGAAGCTGCTAACTGTGGCATTTTTGCCGTTCTTAGTGTAATTTACTGTCAAATCATAGACCGGCCGTGCCCCAATCATAGCCTTTGCCGCAGAGGATAGCTTGGCATTAGATACAATGCTGATACTGATGCTGCCGCTGCTCTGTTTCTGAATTTCTGCCAGTGCCTTTGCATCAAAAGTTACCTTGACCGGGGAACCGTTCAGCTTAAGGCTGGTGACCCCGGCACTGACCAGGCTGTTCAGAGCATTACGGGACAGGGCGGCCGTCAGCGAAATGGCGCCTTTGGGCATAATCACATTCATTTCGATGGCAATGCCGTTTGCGGTCTTACCCTGCGCCTTTGCGTCGGCTTGTGCCTTGGTAATCAAATCCGTAACCGTTTTGTCCGGAATTGTCACGCTGGCCACGCCGTTATCTCCGGCAATGGCGGTGACGCTGGCTGACGCGCCGACAGACTGGTTGGGCTTTTTGCCCTTGGTTACCGTAACCGTTGTATTTCCGCCGGAAGAATGCGTCGGCGCGGTATTCGCCACTGTTGTAAAGCGATGAGAGAAATCCGCCGCCATTTCGATTCCCGATACTTTTTTAAATCCGGAAATGCCAACAGTATATTGGGTACCATTCAGCAGTGCGCTGTATGGTACTGTATAGGTTTTTTTATCGGTTGACCATGTTCCGGCGGATAATGTTATGGCAGAACCGCCGGAGGGTGTAAACGTGACGGTTCCTGCTGCCGTCGTGTTCATTGCCATATTGAATGTAATAGCAAGCGTTCCGCCGGTTGCGGCGGTTGTTGTGCTTGTGTTCGTGTTCAACAGCGTGTAGCTGACAGAGGACACGGTGGGCACAGCCATAGAATTCAGCGTGCCGCTGTTTGTTGTGTTGCTGGATACTGTTATCGAGCCTGTATATGTAATCCCGCCTGCCACCGCACTGTTTGTCACGGTGCCGCTCGGGAGATACAGGGAGATAGCCCCCGAGGCGCTTGTGCTGCCGGGATTGCTTACGGTTGAGGGTGCATTGTTCAGGGCATAGGTCAGGCTGGTGACGGCTGTGACCGCCGAAACATCCTCCAATGTAATCGTAACTAGGTAATAATTTAAATCCGAAGAATTCGGCAATGTGCCATTCGCAATGACGACAGCTGTGTCGCTGATTTGAAGGGTGCCGTTATCGGTGCTGCCGTTGCCGCCGCCGATGCCCGCGCCTTTGTTACCGCCCGTTGCGTTCACTGTGCCGCCGGAGATGGTGATTATGCCGCCGCTTCCGCTGTCTCCGCCTTTGTTACCGCCCGTTGCGTTCACTGTGCCGCCGGAGATGGTGATTATGCCGCCGCTTCCGCTGTCTCCGCCGCCGATGCCCGCACTGCCTCTGAGACCGCCGTAGATGGCAATGCTGCCGCAGTAGTAGTCGTCGTCGCCGCCGATGCCCGCACCACCCCTCGACGACGTACTTGTAGCTATCAGCTTGCCCATATTGTTCCCCTCGGACTGGGCGTAGATGTTGAGGGTGTTGTCGGCGCTCACCCTGATGCCGGCGCTAGCCGTCAGGGTTGCATTGTCCGCCAGAATCAGGTTGACTATGTCGTTGACGGTGACGCGGTCTGAGATAGTGACCGTACCCTGGACAATGTACCATGTGGTTTCATTTTCGCCTCATGTGGTAGTGGTGCTTCCCACTTCGGCGACGGTGACGCCTGTTGGCGTGGTTTTTGAATCATATGAGCCCGTCGCGGTGTTATATCCGAGGTAAGTGTAAGTGCTGCCCGTCGTTGCCGACGAGCGCGGCGCCGCCCTAACCGCTACCGTAACGGTTATGGTCGGAAGCGCGACGCCGTCCGCTAACATATATCCCTCAGGCAAAGCGGGCGTGTAAACATACGCACCCGCTGTATTCTCGTCGTAGGCCGGGGAGGCCGTCCAGGTGACCTCAACGGTCCGCTGGGTTTCGCTGTCCGTCGTCTCAACTCCGATTGCGGAGCCGGTCGTTGATTCAACCTCCGTTTCCGACGGGCTGGCCTCATCCTCCGCCGCTCCCTCGCCGGAATCCAGCGTCGATTCCTCCGTTTCGCCGGAATCGACAACCGCCGTCCGAACCGTGGCGGTCAGCGTATCCGGCAGAGACAGCGCTTCCTCCTCCGTTCCCAGGGCCACCGTCTGGCTGGCGGTTTCCTCCGCCAGCGCTTCAAAGGCGGTAATGGTTCCGCCCATTTCTTCGCCGGTCGCGGCCAAAGCCGACACCGGTGTCATGCCCAGTACCAGCACGGCGGATAATACAACCGCCAGAACGCGCCAGAAGCGTGTGTGATATTCTTTCATTTGCATTCTCTCCTTTTTCATTTCAGTTCTCTTTCCGGCTTATCCTTTTGTGCGGTGTCAAACAGCTCGCCCACGCTCATTTCTACCCATTCGTTCCAGTACAGCCGGTACGGCTCGGCCAACACCCGTTTAAACAGTCCCGGTTCCATCAGCGGACGAAAGCGCGTGGTTTTCACCCGGTGGGACATATCTAGGATCATGCTGCTGCCGTTGTCGAAATCAATTTTCAGCTTGTAGCCGTCCATCGGCTGCGCCGCTTGAATTCGCGTCATATTCGCTTACTCCTTCCTTTTTTTGCGTCATAAAAACATACATTCAATAGCCTTGTCATCCTTGTAAAACCGTTCGGAAATTTCGTATGTCATCCGATGGCTGTTTCTTTTCAGCCGCTTCCTGCGGACATAAAAAACCGCCCGCCGTATTCATTGTACGGCAGGCGGTTTTTCCTTGCATATCACCTGGTGGGTATTTATTTTTCAAAACATATCCCTGTTCAGCAGGGCGCGGGAGCGGATACCCAGCTTGGAAAAAAGGTTTTTCAGATCCACTTTTACGGTGTTAGGAGAAATGTGCAGCACTTCGGCAATTTGGACGTTGGTGTGCCCCTCAGCCGCCGGAAGGCCGATTTGCCGTTCCCGCGGGGAGAGCGCGGGGCGGCTTTGTGTCTGCTCCGTCTGCCGAATCGTTCGGATAGAGGCACTGTAAGCTTCGGAAGCATCCCGCACCTGTCTGAAAAAGGCCGTATAGGCAGGATTGACGGAAAACCTGCTAAACAGCGCCGACAGGTGCGGTTCCATTCCCGCGAACGGCATCGTCAGCCCGTCCGGCATGGCAAGCGCCAGCGCCGCTGCTAGCGCTTTCACCGCCTCTTCGTCCCGATGCAGCCGGTAGCAGGCCGCCGCCTGATAAAGGCGAATATAAAGAATAGCCAGCAGATTCGGAAAGATTTTCGCCTGCTGTAAAAACGCGTCGGAGAGGCCCAGCAGACGCGCATCTTTGCCTTTTTCAAAAGTGCCCGCCCTAGCACGATATCCGCGCAGGAGATGGTCACAAAGGGGAGATACTTCGGATAATCCCGCATAAACAGCCAGTCCGGCAGGCTGTCCGAATTTCCCGCGCATAAATCAAGCCACGCCAGGCACAGGTCGCCGGTGTAGAGAAGCCAATAGGCCCCGTGCTCCCGGGACAGACGGCGGGAGAGCCGGTAAATCTCGCCCCGCAGCACGCGAAGCTCGTCCACATTTCCGCTTTGCAAGGCCAGCCGCGCCAGCAGGAAAAGGCCGCACAGCACCAGGTCGCCCTGCTCGGCGGCGCGGGCCAGCTCCGTACTTTGATAGGCCGCGATGCGGGCGTTTTCCGCGTCCCCCATGAAATACAGCCGCTCGGCGCACAGCATGGGCATGAAGTCGTGCCCGTGCCCGCCTGTGCTTTTTGTATAGCTGCCCGGTGCGGTGTTCATATAGTCTGCCAGCCGGGCAAGCCCTCCGGCTTCACGGTGGTACAGATACAAAAGCGGCGGAGAGGCGAAGGTAAAGCTGTCCTCGGTGTAGACAAAGCGCGGTGGACGGCAAAGAAGTGCCGCCGCCCTCGCGTTCTGCGCGCCCATCTCGAACAGGTCGTTAAATTTACTGAAGCTCAAAAGCAGGGCGTGTTCGCCCGAAAGCTGCCGGCGTTCGTCATCGGAAAGCGCCGTGTTTTCTGCCATGGCGGTGCAAAAATCCGCCTCTGCCTGCCGGTACAGTGCCGGCTCGTAGAACTGCGTCAGCATATCCATGCCAAAGGCCAGAGCCGCCAGCGGATAATCCCGTTTTTTCTCTGCCGGGCAGGCGAGATAGCATCGTATGTAGAGCGCCTTGTGCTCGGGGTACAAGTCGCGGGCATGACCGCTGTCCGCGATGACGCGAAGAACGCCTCCCCAATCCCCCGCGTTTTCAAAGCAGGCAAGCGCCCGCATGGTTTTGCCGCCCTGAAAAAGCGCCTCGCCCGTTTTCCGCCAAGCCGCGCGCCACTCCGGCTCCGTCAGCAACTCAAACCGTTCCCGCACGCATTGGCGCAACAGATTGTGCAGGGAAAGGATGCCCGTTTCGCCGTCCCGCGTCAGGAACGCGTTGGCGGACAGCAGTCCCTCGGCCGACTCCGCCGCGTTTGCGTGGGGCCAGACGGCGGCGGCTTCGCGCATGGAAAAGCTGTCGAACAGGCAGACGGCAAGCAGGAAGGATTTTTCCTCCGCCGTCAGCGGCTGGTAGACGGTTTTATCCATCAGCTCCGGAATGCTCGATGAGAACGCAAAACGCCCGGTCTGCTGGTAATCCCGGAGAAACAGGTAGAGGGCGGAAATCCAGCCCTCGCTGTAGGAATAAAGCTCTCCCGCCTGCTCCGCCGTCACAACGATGCCCATCATTCGGCAATAGGCGGGAATATCCTCCTGCCTAAACGCCAAAGTCTCCGTGCCGACCCTGTGGAGCAGCCCCTTGGCGCCCAGTTCCGCGGCAAATGGAAGACTGTTCCGTGTCGTTAAAATCAGCCGGAGGTTCTGCGGTATATTGCAGATGAGCAGTCGGAGGAACCGGTAAAGCTCCGCCAAAATTCGTAGGGGCTGGATTCATATATTTTTTGGCGCACAATTCTTTCGTCCAGCCGTGCGGCTACCGCTTCCGCAAAGGTGGTTTTGCCGTAGCCCATGGGGGCCTCAATCACCGTGCAGGGATACTGCTCCGCATGAAGCATGGCATGGTTCCATTTTGCCGTCAGGCAAATTTTTTTTGGGGGGTTTTCATTCTTGGACATTTGGCGCTTCCTTTTCGTCTTTATGGTATTTCCTGCGAGGATCCTGCGGCTTTTCAGCATCTATTGGAATCATCCAGGCGCGTCCAAAGCGAAGCGTACCCGGTATCCGACCATCCGTGCAAAGTTTTTGTACCCGCCGCAGAGAGATCTTCCATTTGACAGAAGCGTCTTTTGCAGAAATATATTCCACCGCATTCACTCCACTTTGGTTTTTATTTATTATATGCGCAAATACGAATAGTTTCAAGCACGAATTATACGCACTATAGAAACGTTTGAATATCATCATAAAAGTGCTTTACGGCTTTAAAGGTCTGCCTCAAGGCTTAATCAAAGGTTCCCTTAAAAGTTAATTTGGGAGATAAAGAAAAAATTAGTGCAATTTTTATTCTGATTTTTTATTTTCTGGCAGTTCCAACCGAGCCTCAACAAATCCATATGCAAATCCTCTCGGTCTGTTTTGAAAGGGTTTAGAAGGGCTTTAAACAAAGCTTCTTCATCGGGGATTCCTGAAAATCATTTATGTCGTTTTATTCCTGGCGTACATCCTCAAAAGCTAATAGATAAAGGCTATTTAAATTGGAGGCCTTATAAAAAAAGATTTGGTTTTTGCTCGCTTGGTGTATTCGTGATGCTGAACGCAGTGCTGCTTATATTACTAAGTACATAACAAAGCATCTAAGACACACGAGCATAGAGGTAAACTGCCGCATGTTATATGCCCCCAAGGTTTGCGACGGACTGAAGTGATACGCAAAGACCATATTGCATGCGAAATAGATGCGGATTTTAAAAATGATTATGTTGCAATAAAGTGCTACATAGTCCGGATGAAGCACTAAGGGCGCGTATTGGCGAAATTGAAAATAGTTTTTCAAATCGTCTTGAACGGTCAACGGTCGCAGTTTATATGCGGCAGTGGTTGGATGATTATTGTGTTTCGCATCTTGCCCGAAATACGGTTAATGGCTATCGGGTAAACATTGAAAAGCATGTATTACCTGTTATCGGAGCAATCCCACTGTATAAGTTGCAACCGACAGATATAAATATGCTGTATGCCGCATTAAGAAAAAAAGGATTGTCCGGCACAAGTGTCCTGTATGTACATAGGATGATGCATAAGGCTTTGGAAAATGCTGTAAAAAGTCGATTGCTTCCCAATAATGTAATTAATTATGTTGAAGCTCCCGCAAAGGAAAAGTACAAGCCGTCTATCCTTACTGCCGAACAAGTTAGCACCCTTTTAAATGCATGTAGATGCAGTGAAATCTATATCCCGGTACTATTTGCCGTTTTGCTGGGTTTACGCCGTGGAGAAGCCCTTGGTACGGTGTGGGACGATATTGACGAACAACATCGAACACTGGAAATTCAGCGTACAATCACGTTCTACAAAGATGGGTATTTATTGTCAGATTGCAAAACAAAAAATAGCCATAGAACGCTACTACTTGCTGACGGCTTAGTTTCTATACTCCTAGAGCATAGAGAACGTCAACAAGCACAGGCTAGAATATTTGGAGAAGGCTTTAATCCTAGTGGTTTTATTACATGCCGTTCAGATGGTTAACCCATGACGACCGCGACTTTGAACCATCGTTTTAATGTTCTTTTGCAAGAACATGGTTTACCACATATTTGATTTCATGACCTTAGACATACAAATGCAACACTAATGCTTAAAAATTATATTCCAGCTAAAATTGTCTCAGCTATGCTAGGCCATTCTACCGTGTCAATTACGCTAGACATTTACTCTCATGTGTTGACTGATATGCAACAGGACGCAGTAAATGTTGTAGAGCAATTTTTGAAGCCATAGGTTAGCAAAATGTTAGCAGAATCTTAAAATATTTATTTTTGAAATAGTAAAACAAAACCCGCTTAAACGTAGTGTTTAAGCGGGTTTTTGGCGGAGAAGGAGGGATTCGAACCCTCGAGGCGCTTTTGACGCCTACACGATTTCCAGTCGTGCGCCCTCGACCAACTAGGCGACTTCTCCAAGCAACCTTTAACCGGCGACTTGATTATTATATAATATTTGAAAAGAAAATGCAATACTTATTTTAAAATTTCGCTATAAAAATTGAAAATATGAATATTGAATAATTTTTACTGTATGGCAAACGCTAAAGCAGGGTGATACAGATGGAAAAAAGTAAGGAATATCTCATTATCTGTCTTGTGGGGGCAATTGGATATAGTATTATTGAAATCCTGTGGCGGGGCTATACACATTGGACCATGAGCATCACGGGTGGAATCGGATTTTTACTGCTTTACTTAACAGATCTTCACATGCAGAATTATAATATAATTTTTCGGGCACTAGCAGGAACAGCAGTCCTGACCTTGGTTGAACTGATAGCAGGCTGTATCGTAAATTTAATTTTTCGCATGAATGTCTGGGATTATTCAAGTCATGCCGGCAATTTGCTGGGTCAAATTTGTCCCTTTTATTGTATGATGTGGTTTTTATTGTGTATATCGGTAATGCCATTAAGTCGCTTAATTCATTATCACATAAATTAAATAGTCTATATACAGATTTCTTATGTGTCTGAGCAGTAAAGTCAATAATCAATCTTGTAGTTTTGGAATTTAAAGAACCTCAATATTATAGAAAAAACTCCTTCACTTTACTTAATTAAATTCAAAGTGTTGTGAGTTGCGTATTAAAAATGCGAATTTAGCTTTTACACAATGAACATAATACCACTAAATTTTGTATTATAGCAATACTGCTATTAAAATGGTTCTGAGCAAATGAAATTGGTCTGAGCCCCACTTATATTGTCGAAAACCGCTCTTTTTCTATTCAAAAACTCATATAAAAACCTAAACTGTAAAATTACCCAAAAATGCAACTCAAAATTTCCATCAGAACACTCCGATCAGAGCGGAGAGCTGATACCGCCCAGCGTCGCTGTTCATATAAAATGAGATGCAAAAAGCCGCCCGATAAGGGCGGCTTCTGTTTTATAAAATTAACAAAAGTTAAAATGATTGCTACAAAAGAAAGTATTGATGAAAATTTAAAATAATGGCTTCTGCTTGATCGATGAGACAGTCTTAAAAAACATGCACTTTTGCATTGTTATTGTTAAGACTTAGTTGATCGAGCTGATAATATCCAGCAATGGAAGACATTAACCCGATATCGTAATCATTTGGTGTTCCTGCCCAATAATTGCCTGAAAAGGTCATGGAGGCGCTGTAAACAAAGATTCCGGTCGCCGTTCTCTCAATATGGTTATTAAATACGTTTCCTTGAGCGCCCGTGCTAATTGATATTCCCTGAACAATTGAATGAAGATAATTATCCGCTATGACGATCCCGCTGAAACCACTCAGTAAAATTGCCCGATTAACAACACCTGTCCGCGGAGGACCATATATATTGTTGCCGAGCAGTGTAACATTGTTGGCCAGAACTTCGGCAAACACGCCCAGATAGGGAATATCGCTCGTGATGTTTAAATTCTTTACCGTAACACCGCTTCCAGTGATGGACATCGCGGTTACAGGCACTAACAGTATCAGTCTGTTTCCTGGTTCGCCGGAAAGTGTAATGTTGTTCTTATTGACGGAAATACTGACTGTAATCGGATAATCGCCCTCCAGTACATGGACGGTTCCGCCCGGGTTAACGGCGGCAATTCCTTCTGGGATTGTTCCAAAGGGGTATGCTCTGCTTCCGTTTCCGCCTGTCGAGTTTGCTCTCACGTAAATTTCATTCGGGTCTACAGGAGCTAATAAAAGAATGCTGTAGTCGAGTATATTCTGTACGTCAGGTGCGGTCAGATATCCTAAAGAAGGTCGATTCGTCAGTATCATATTTGCCACGAGGGTTTGCGCAGACGCATCCAGGGAGTTATAAGCTGTGAGATTCAACCCAAGCACCGGATTCGTAACGGCGTCCTGCATTTCATTTGGAGTCTGTGCGGTGTTTACCTGCTCCATTACTGGATCTGGAACGACATTCGCTCCGGTTTTTAAAAGAAATATTGACGCGCTCACACATGCCTGAGTTCCACCGGCCGTGTTGTTTAAGGTCACGGGACTGCCGGTACGGTTTCGGAGGCTGATTTGATCTCCCGCTTTTGCATTGAGCGTCGCTATACCTGAGTTATTGCCGGACGTGGAACCGTAGGCGCTGTCCAAAAGAATTGCTTCATTCTGATAAAGGACAACCTGGTTTGTCGTTTGCGTGCAAACGGAATACTATACCGTGTACAATCCCTCTTTCTCCACGACAATGGTCCCGGAGCCCGATTGGTGGGCAATTTTATACATCGGACCGTTATGAGCCAGCGGGATGGACGCATTAGTGGCTATTGTATCGTCGCCAGTATGATAGATACGTCCGTAAGGTAAATCCGTTTGAGCTGGAGTATCAGAGTAAGTCAGAATCAATTTTGGAAAATAAGGCGCATAGCCGATCTTGTCTGTAGCAAATTGGATTACAGAAAAGCTGTCAGGAACGGTCAGAACGAAGCCGTTATTTGAATAGGTGCCGTTTAGCCAATCGTTGATGATATCAGTTACATCAATTTGAATTGAAGTATATAAATCGGATGAGGATACATCGTATTGAGAAAATGTCGCCGTATAGCTAGGACAAGAATTGTAATTAACAGTTTTTATATCATAAGAAGAGTCTGCGCGGTTGACCATAACAGTACTTGGATCCGTGCCGCTTTTTACGATGACCGCAAGCTGGAGTATAGCATTTGCTACGCTCGTGACGGGCAGAGGGGGCAGCGCTATCTTCAATAAGCCGATGCAGTTTTGGAAACTTGTATCGGTTCCGACGTAAATTACCGGATAAAAGGAAAGGTTGGTATCCGGCTGCGCAGAGGACACAAATGTAGTGTCCGATATATCAATTGTGATGTTTGGCATATTTTCATTTCCCTCCTTTTATACTACATAATATGCTTGAATCATCCTAGTTGTACGGCTAGAGAAAACTGAATGACTAGCCAGACCCGTATGAATATCGAACAATTAATCGATTTCAGCGTAGTTTACGGGGGGAATAAATGTGAAATTACTATCTTTTTGACAGGAAATAATGACGCCTATATCTACTTAACCAGCTATTTACAGATATAAATAAACGGATAGCGGGTAAATTATTAGTGACATCATTGATCAAAAAAGAAAGATGAGGTGTCCCAAAGTTGGATAGTTAAAAAGCATATCTGTACTTTACGTAAAGATATGCTAATGCTAATCTCTACCAAAGGAATCTTATAAGTCTTGAAATCAATAATGTCTGAAAGAGCACCGGCTAGGCTTTTATCTTTGCTTAGTCGGTGCTTTTGTATGCATAAATTAAAATCGTAAAAAATATAGATTATTTTTCATAATCTTTGCTAAACGGGGAATATGGTTTATAGTGAATCCTTAAATTGTTGCAGATATTTAATATACTCCTTTATTTGTGCCTCTTTCACTTCTGCCGCAGAGTCGATCTTTAATGAGTTGCATAGAAATTGTCCAAAAATAAATAAGATCTCTTCATATGCTTTCATTGTCTTTGGGCTTAGACTTTGCAATTGACAGTAATTCATGAAATCTTCAACATCACAATCAAATTGAATCATAGAAAAAACCCCCTCGCTCTAATGGTCGATTACCCAATAAAGTGAAAGAGTTTATAGGTCTAAAAAGATATTATTTATAGGTATAGAGACTTTTTCCACATGAAATGTAGCAATCTTTATTGCTTTGAAAACTTGATGAAAACCTTGTCGAAATGCCCATGATAAGCGGTTTTGCAGCAATTAATTCGCATTTTTAAGACGCAGCCGCAATTTATCGGCAATCATTGCCACAAATTCGCTGTTTGTAGGTTTGCCTCTCCCATTATGAATTGTGTAGCCAAAATAACTGTTCAGCGTATCGACGTCACCACGATCCCATGCAACTTCTATGGCGTGCCGAATCGCGCGCTCCACACGGGACGCAGTCGTCTCAAACCTTTTTGCAACAGTAGGATAAAGCTGCTTTGTAACAGAATTGATAATTTCAGGCTGCCGAACCGCCAGCATAATAGACTCCCGTACATAATGATAACCTTTAATATGCGCTGGAACTCCGATTTGATGAATGATTTCAGTGATCATTAATTCAAGATCCGGTTCGCTGCCGGCAATATGCTCACGCACAGCTTCCCCTTTCATTCCGCCCGCACCTGCCATTTTTACAATGCGTTCCACCATGACTTCAACATCGAACGGCATTAAGAAAAAGTAGCAGGCACCCGCTGCCATCAATTCATTTTCCAGCATCGCATTGCTAAAGGTTGAAGTAATCATAAAATACGGTTTTACAGCCAGACCCATGTTCCCTACTGAATTCATGACCCCGATTGCATCCAGCCTTGGCATGAAAACATCCATCAGGACGACCTGAGGAAGCGTTTCA
>JAEZWL010000161.1 GCA_023420245.1 Bacillota bacterium
GCGTTGGCGATCAGCACCGCGAAGGTCGCTCCCTGCTCAAACGCGCCGTAATAGCGGAACAGCATAACCAGAATGCCCGCGAGCAGCCCGTAAACACAGCGTCCCCGCGCCGAGTGCGGCGACGTAACCGGGTCGGTAACCAAAAAGACCGAGCAGAACAGCACGGAGCCGGACATCAGCTCGTATTTGACCGAGGTGAGCGGGCTGCAGGCAATACGCGGAAAAAGAGCCGCGATTGCGGCGGCTGCCAGCAGAAAGAAGAAGGTGATTTCCCACCTTGCGGTTCGTTTCAGGTAGAGGAACACGCCGCAGGCCGCGATGACGAGAATTGCCGTGGTTCCGATAGGACCCGCGAAATTGCCCCAAAGCATATCGAGCGGCAGAACATCCGGCTTCAACCCATTTTTCAAAACTGCGGCAGAGGACTGCACCACAGGAACCGAAACGCTCCCCCAGACGGGCAGATTACCCGCCAGCTCCGGATTTGCGTAAGAAAAGACCAGCTGAGGCCAGCAGATTACCGCAAAAGAAAAACCCGCGGCCGCAGGGTTAAACGGATTGCGCCCCGTGGAGCCAAACGGTCCCTTCGCCGCGAGTATCGCAAATGCGCCTGCCGCGCAGGGCAGCCACATCGGCGCGTTGACCGGCATCAGCATCGTGATAATCATTCCGGTAACGACGGAGGAAGCGTCGCTGATTCCGGTGGTTCGCGTCTGAATCAGGTTAAACAGGATTTCACAGACGGCGCAGACGCACGCGGTCAGAAGCGCCATCACTGCCGGACGCGCTCCATAATAGACGACGGGAAGAATCAGAAGCACCAGCATAGTAAACAGCATGTCCCGCATCATAGAGGAGACAGAGGAAGCCCCTTTGATGAACGGGGCGTTTGTCAGATTCAAAGTCAATCAAAGTCACCGCTTTTCTTTATCGCCGCCGCCTTTGCCAGAACGCCCGCCAGATCGATTCCGGACGGGCAGACGATGGAACAGGAAGCACAGCGAATGCATTTCTGAGCATTCGGAAGCCTGACCGGGTCGGGGTGTTTGCCTTCCATTTCCTTCAAAATCAGCCACGGTACAATTCCGCGCGGACAGGCGTGGGAGCACTTGCCGCAGCCAATGCACGGATAGGTTTTATATTTTGGTGTTTTCACCAGCGCGATTACACAGCGTGTTGCGGCGGTTACCGGAGCGGAAAGGTCGCTGACCGCTGTTCCGGTAACCGAAGAGCCGGTTATAATCAGCGTGGTTTTCTCGTTGACTTCACAGTAGTCGCACAGATTTTTCAGCGGCGTTCCGATGCGTACCCTCAGGTTGCACCAGTTTTCAACGCCGTTTCCCGCCATTGTTACCACCGTTGTGCTCTGCACCTCTCCGTTGTCTACCGCGTCTGTCAGCGCGGCGCAAGCCTGTGCGCCGATATAGGCGGTTTTCTTCCCATCGGAGCGCAGTCTCCTTTTCAGGAGCGCGCGCGCCGGATACCGTTCTCCGGCAACAAGGATATCCGCCTGCGGATTGATTTTTTTAATTCTTATTTCCTCTTTCGCGGTTGCGACCACCAGCTTGTTCTCTTTGGCGCCGCAGACGCGCGAAATTAAAACCAGCCCCGAGATAACCGCACCGGAGCTTTCACGCAGGGTCGCCATCGCGCCGGTTGTGTAGGGGTCCTCATCCAAACAGCAGGCCAGAACGGTCTGCACGCCGAGCCGCCGCATACGCTTCAGCTTTTGGAACAGCGGAACGCCGTCGAACTCGTCGATGATGTTCGCCGACTGCGCGGCGGCAATCAGGTCGCCTGCCGTGTAATTTTTTTGAGGGGGTGAAAAGCGTTTTGGCTTGGGCAAAGACGCGGGCGCCTCCAGATTTTGAATCGGATATTTCAGGGAAGGCTCCTTGTATTGCTCCAGATTCACGCCATACCCAGTAATCACGCTGCTTCACCTCCGTATTATTTCGCCGCGGCTTTCAGTTCGGAAATCGCTTGTTTTGAGTCCTCCGCTTTGAACACGCTTGTCCCCGCTACGCAGACATCCACGCCCGCCCTTGCGGCTATTGAAACCGTGCCGGTCTGGATTCCGCCGTCCACCTGCACCAAAAGCTCCGGTTTTTTCTTCTTCAGCGCGCGAACCTTGCCCATCATGTCTTCCATGAAGCTCTGCCCGCCGAAGCCCGGTTCCACGGTCATAACCAAAACCATATATAAATCATCCAGGAAAGGATAAACCGCCTCCACCGGGGTTCCTGGCTTTACGGCGACAGCCGCCTTCGCGCCGCCCGCGCGGATTGCGTCGATGGTCTGCCTTGCGTCTGATTTGGCTTCAATATGAAACGAGATGATGTCCGCGCCCGCCTTCAAAAAATCCGGAATATAGCGAAGCGGCTCGTCGATCATCAGGTGAACATCAAACGGCTTGTCCGTATATTGGCGAACGGCTGCGATAACCGGCGCCCCAAAGGTGAGGTTCGGCACAAAATGCCCGTCCATCACATCGAGGTGGATCCAGTCCGCCCCGCAAAGGTCCATGCGTTTTACTTCATTGCCCAGCTGTGAAAAATCCGATGACAGCACCGAAGGTGCAATTAACATTTTCATTCCTCCATATCGGTGTATTTTTTTATTTTAACCGATATTCTCTCGTTTTTCAACTCGTTTATAGGAGCCTGCCGGGAACCGGTCCCGGCAGACAATCTATAATAAAGCGGTTAAAATATATCGCCCCGCAATCTATTGTATGCCACAAAGCCGATTTTGTCAGTAATAATCACGAAAATACCAGACTTTAATCAGGATTTCCTATTTTAATCCCACATAAAAAAAAGGCTCCGCAACCGCAAAGCCTTTCTTCACTTTTCCTCCCGCTCCGATTCTTCGGCAGCGGAAAATGACTTCCGATCCTTCCGGTACTCCCGGGCAAACGCAAGCGAAGCCAGCAAAAGCGCAGCCGCCGTGATTCCCCGAAGAATCCAAATCCATATCCCTTCGAACAGGTTCACCGACAAAACCGCGTCGGCGAGCCACCAGCCGCCCAGCAAAAGAAAAAATGCACCCACACCGTAAAACACGCGGTTTTCCTTGCCCATGCGAAAAATTAAGATGAGACCGATTAAAAACCACATTGCGGCGTAAAGATAGGTCAAAGAAAACGCCTCCGCTCTTTTGTAGGATCTATCCCGGCAACCGAGCCGCGGAAAAAATCAATTTCTAAAAATATACCTCCGCGCGCCGGACTTGTCAAGGACTTGATTGGCAGAACCCGTCAGGCGCATGGCTCCATCCGGTGCTCCTGCCGGCTGTTCTGGCGGTGTGCGTGCATTCTGGCGGCGCGGCGGGCGCGGAACCGCCGTTCCCGGCGCAGCTGCACGAAGCAGCAGAAGCAAACCGTAAGCTGGAGAAACAGCTGAAGCACCTGCACCTTTATTCCGGCTGGTCCGGAAAGAATAGCCATTAATCCCATTATTCCCGTAATAGCGCAGAGAATTCGGCTATTGACCAGCTTCGGTTGAAAAATAACAAAGGTTATGACTGAAAAAACAGCCATTGCCGCTCCGGTAAAAAAAATCATCTCTTAGCCCAGCCTTTCCGGTTCGCAAATTTTATCGCCCATATGTTCTATTGCTTTCTTATAGTAACACATACGTTCTATTAAATCAACTGTTATTTTCAAATTTTTCCTATTTTTTATGATTGATTTTGAAGCGGCTTGTATTTGGGAGTAATACGGCAGCAGGCGCCGCAACAACTGATAAGCAAAATTTCAGTTCAGCTTTGCAGCCGCATGAATGGTCTGTCTAAAAAAACAGCGCCCCAAACGGGACGCTGTTTTTCCGCAATTATCGATATCTCTTCTTATTGCACCCCAAATATAGTCGATCAACTTTGTAAACGGGTAGTATTTGCGCGTATCTTTTTCGTGTTTCAAGGCAGACAACGCAGCAGCACGGAAAACAGACCGCAAAGACCGGGTGGTTTTGGCGTTAATTGACCATAATTACGAATCAGCTTGCGCGAGCGGAAAAGTGTGTAGGGCACGAAACCGCCCGCGCCGCTCTATTCGGGGGCAACAATAAAAAACGCCATGTACGGAATTGTTTTCCATACACAGCGCAGGGCTCCTTCGGCAATCGCAAAAATCTCTTAAACTTCCCTCTGTACAAAATGTGACGAAAGAAGTATAATAGTGTTTGCAAACGTGCGGGGATTCCCGTTGTGGTATGGAGGACGATTCTCCGTATCGCAGGAGGCAGGTGCTGTGAACACTTGCTTCTGCGTTTGTGTTTTTTATTGTGCCTCTACTAGAATTATAGCGCGTTTGATTCTATATTGCAACATAATTTTTAATTTTATTTTTTGACACAGGGCGGCGCTGATTTCAATGCATAAAATTTTCTGCTTTGCCCTCAGGTCGGGAGGGAGTATTGGTATCCCCATCAATCTCGGCTATGTCAATGTTCTGCGTGGTTTTGATTGACGGCGGTCTACAGCCGCGCGGTTGATGCGCCAAATATGGGCAGCAGGTTAGGAGGGGCGGGTGAAGAACTGCACATTGCGGCAATAAAATTTCGGTTCGCTTCCTCGCATAACAGAAGGGGTTTCAAAAACAATAAGGGGCTGTTGCAAAACAGCCCCGATAAAAAAGTCGAGGCAACCACACAAAAAAGTGTTGGCTACCTCGGCTTTTCGCTTTAAAATATAGTTGTGAAAAATACAATAAAGCTCTTAGAGCATACCAAA
>JAEZWL010000002.1 GCA_023420245.1 Bacillota bacterium
CGCTACAATAATTACTATGTAGAGAAGTAAGGTTCTAATAAAAGAAATTGTCATCTGCATCACCGGAAATAGTATGAGCTGTGCGCCGAAAATTTATGTATCTGTATAGCGATCGACTATAATAACAACAGCAAACAAAGAGAGGCCAGAAACCAAATCAGTTTCCGGTCTCTTTGTTTGGTTTTATTTTTTCCGCAAAATCAGCGAAGTTTTTAACGGCATTGAAATCCTTTGACCATTTTATGCGGCAGTTTTCCCGCAATTTATTTTTACAGCTCGCCGGCAATTGAATATACTGCTTGATTTTTTCGGCAAGCTCCTCGGCATGAAAGTCTGCGTTCAGAAGGATTCCCGTTTCCCCGTCAAGCACAATTTCTCCGGTTCCTCCCACATTGGTCGCGATTGCGGGGATTCCAAAGGAGCAAGCTTCCATAATACTGACGGGAAGACCCTCTGAACTGCTGGTGTTAATAAATAAATCAACCGGATTCTTTTGATAATACTCCATCAGTTCCGTGTTTTTAATTTCACCGGCAAAATGATATTCCATAAAACCCAACGAAGTCTGAGCAAATTCTTTTAATTTCTCCAGTCCTTCGCCGCCGCCAAAATGCGTCCATTTTAACGGCAGTCCGGAGTCCTTTAACACGGCCAGTGCCTGTGCCAGCAGCTCCACCCGCTTAACCGGAGAAATATGGCAGCAGCTGACGATATGGAACAGTTTGCCGTCGCTTTGCGGAGCAAGCCCATAATCCTTTGTCCCGAGGTATGCGGTTTGAATTTTATCGCTGTAAAGCGGATAGTGTGCCTTCAGGTAATTGCTGCCGTTTTCCGAGCAAGGGTATACCGCATCAATTTGATTCAGAATATAGCTTCTTAAAGGCAGATAATTCATTGCGTTTCGGTAGGGATATAGGTCGTATCCATGCGCGCGGCTGACGGCCTTTTTTGCGGGGGTTTTCCAATCGTTTTTCAGCTTTGTTACAGCTAACGCAGTATCATAAAACCAGTAGCTGTAAAAGCTGACGCGCTCATACTTTTCCAGCTCAAGCCCCGCAAGAAGCTTTGAAGCTTCCTGATATACCAGCTCTGTCTTTGAAATAAAATACGTTAAGAACGCTTTTTTTTTCAGAGAGTGATTGATTGTCAGTTTTTCGTCCTTACCACAATAGCCCTGAAAGTCTGTAAATGGAAACAATTTTAAAGCGAAAAACGGTAGTTTCCTTTTTACAGCGGATGCGTGAATGGAAAAGACTTCTGCATTTTCGGGAATTTTTCTTGTTTGAATCGGATGATCCGGTGTACTTGTGGCAATTATGATTATTTTTTTAAACGTCGCTGCCAGTATATTGACCTCGTTTTCAATAAATTCCTCACCTTTATCAAAAGGGAATAATTTTGTCAGCATAACAAGGCATTCATCCATATAGTTTCTCCTAAACAGAAAATTTAATAAAGAATACCATAATAAATTATATAATTCAACTTTAATAGTCGATTAACTGTAAAAACGGCTAAGTACTTGCGCGTATATTTTTCGTGTTTCAAGGCGAGAAGGACAACGCAGCGACACGGAAAACAGACCGCAAAGACTGGGTGGTTTTGGAACAATTGACTATATTTTCTTAAATGCTTTTTTAGTTGACAAATTGTTAATTTTTTATTAATATTCATGTAAAAGGGAAATTGAGGGGTAAAAGTATGAACAGCCTAAAAGACATTATTCGAAAGAACGCAAAATTTATTTTGATTTCCATCGGTTTCTTCCTAATTGTGTCCGTAATTGTTTTCATTGCAAACATGAAAGTAATCAGTACCTTGTTTTCACCGCTATCAACAATAAAATCAGTGGAAGACGCGAATTCACTCCTGAATAACAATAAGGTTTATGCGCAGTTGGAAAATTCGGACGTTTACCTGCTCGATTACGGCGTATATACCTATAAAACCAGGTACGGCGTGAAAACTTCGAATGAGAAGCTATCAGAGGTATACGGTCTGGCCAATTTTGAAGACGGATATGTCCTGCTGAGTCTTCCTGCAAGCTTTGCGAATATGAAAGAGTCGGAGCTTGACGCGGTGACAGCGATCTGCAAGGTAAGAGCGCTGGACGACGGCGAATTTTATCAAAAGGCTTACGAAGAATTGATCAGCGAAGTAGCGGAAGCAAATAATTTCAAGCCGGAAGAAATTGAACAGTACGTTCCTAAGCTTTGTCTCGAAGTAGACGAAAGCGGCAGAATAGTAGACCAGCTGTTATTTGCGCTGAATGTTTTCTGCATCTTGCTTTTCTTAATCCTTTTCATTCTGGAAGCTATTGTAATGGCAGATTACAAAAAATCGAAGCTTTACCGTCAACTGTCCTGGTTAGGAAATGCCGAAGATGTTGAGTACACCATCAACCAAAATCTCGAAAGAGGCAATTATTTATATAAAAGCAGTTATAAATCTATTCGTTACTTTGGGCTGATTATGCCCAATTATACAATCGCGAAAAGTGCACAGGATTTTAAAATCTTTATCACGGATGATCTGATATGGGCTCATTTGAATGTTACCACTCATAAGGTTAATTTCATTCCGGTTTCCAAGAGTTATCGAGTGAAGCTGTTTTTCAGAGGTATAAAGAAGCCGGTCGAAATGAATTTCAAAACGGAACAAGAGGCACTCGCTTTGGTTAAAGCTATTTCTGAGAATTTACCGGTGATTTGCGGTTACAGCAAAGATCTTGAAAATTCGTACAACCGCGATTATGCAAATTTCTTGCAAAATGCGGATCAATATCGCGTTGATTTTTATCATCAAAAAGCACAGGAGCAAGAGGAAGAACCAAATCAGGCATAAATTCGAACAAACCGGAGGGCAGGGAGTGAAAGCTTCCTGCCTTTGTTCTTTTCCTATATCATTTGATAGAAATATGAGCTGTTGGATAAAATTCTTGTAATAAATCACATATGCTGTTATAATATTTGATGTATGATTTAGAATATGCTTTTATTTTTGTTTATAAATAGCTACTTGTATTAAACAAATAGGATGGAGTAGGGAGGGCTGGTTTTGCCAAAGATCAGTGTTATCGTTCCGGTATATAATGTTGAAAATTATTTAAAGCAATGTGTGGAAAGCATTCTGGCACAAACCTTTCAGGATATAGAAGTACTCTTGGTAAATGACGCGTCTACAGATCACTCCCTTGAACTGGCGAAGTCTTTTGAAAAGGATTCGCGTGTAACGGTATTGGACAAGCCTCACGGAGGGCTGGGGGATACCCGAAACTACGGAGTGGAGCGGGCGACAGGAAAATATCTGGTGTTTATCGATTCAGATGACTGGATTGATCCGGAAATGCTGCAAAATCTTCATGCCGCCGCAGAGCAGTATTCCTGTGATATGATTGTCTTTAATTTTATCAGGGAAAATCTGCTGGATGATGAACATCGGGTCTGTAAGCTGCCGGTGAATTTTCCGGAGTTCGATAAGGATATACAGGATACCCTGATATCACAGTTAATTGGTCCGGATGCGAGCGATTCTGTGTGGCGCTCAGTGGAGATGCTTGGCTGTGCGTGGCGCAGAATGTATCGCAGAAGCTGGTTTATTGCGAATCATTTAACCTTTTTCAACGAGCAGGAAATTATGCTGGAGGATCTTCCGGCGACAATCATGGCTCACTGCCTTGCAGAGCGCGTTCTTGTGGTTGGCGGCGCATATTACCATTACCGCTATAATCCCAAATCGCTCAGTACCCGGTATCGCCCCAAAAAAATGGAGATGCTGACCGGATGCTTTCATATTGTGCGGGATTTTCTACAGAGCAGGAAAATGTACGAGCCGTACAGTGAACGCCATTTGGCGTGGTTTTTGAGGAACGCGGCACACTCTTCCTTCGTAAATTGTTTCAGCCCTTCCAATCATGTGCGCTTCTCGGAACGCTACAGAGAAGTACGGGGTATCCTTTACAATCCCTTGCTTAAGCAGGCTGCAAAGTCGGATTATTTGGAAAACGGGACTAGAGCGGACCGTTTGATTCTTCGTGTGATTCGCACGCGTTCAACACCGATTGTTTATCTGTTCTACCATTTTTATTCTCATATTCTAATGAAAAATACGAGGAAGAAATAATGGCACACAAGAAAAAGGTGCTTTTTATCAATTACAGCCTTCACAGCGGCGGAATTGAAAAAAGTCTGGTAACGGTTTTATCCTTGTTTGATTATGAGAAATACGATGTTGATTTGCAGCTTTTTGCAAATGACGGAATGTTTCTCAGCCGAGTTTCTCCAAAGGTAAATCTTCTGCCGCCGCTTTTTCCGGCTGAATATAAATGGAATATCCGCAAGGCGTTTTTTGCTTTGCTGTTAAAAGGGCATCCGCTGATTGCTTTGTGCCGTCTGCTTGTTACCTTTGCCGGGCTAAGGGGCACTATGGGCGAACGGCTGGTACGGATGTGGAACGTGGAAAAAAGATTTATCCGGCCTTCCAAAAAAGAATACGACGCAGTGGTAGCTTTTATGGAGGGTCAGCCGATTTACTATGCGGTTACGAAGGTAAAGAGCAGAAACAAGATCGGTTTTATTCATGGCGATTATACCGCGATGGGGTTGAATCAGGATTATGACGTTGATTTTATCGAAAAGTTGAACGCACTTTGTACGGTTTCGGAATCCTGCAAAACGGCTCTCGAAAAAACCTTTCCCCAATACACAAAAAAATTTCATGTGGTTTATAATATCATTTCTTCTACGTTCATGCGAAGCATGGCGCAGGAGCCCGTCGATTTTGAGGATGGCTTTCACGGAACGCGGATTTTATCAATCGCGCGGCTGTCGCATCAAAAGGGGCTTGATCTTGCGTTACCTGCAATTGCGTCGCTGAAAAAAGAAGGGCTGAAATTTAAGTGGTATATTATCGGCATTGGTCCGGAGGAAGCAAATCTGAAAGTAATGATTCAGGAGTTGGGTATTGCCGACTATGTTAGCTTTCTGGGCGAGCGTTCCAACCCGTATCCGTTTTTAAAAGCCTGCGATATCTATCTCCAGCCGTCGCGCTTTGAAGGGAAATCCATTGCGGTTGACGAAGCGATGGTCATGTGCCGCCCGATTCTGTTAACGGATTTTTCGACAGCAAAAGATCAGATTAGCTCCGGAGAAAACGGGTTAATCGTTCCCATGACAAGCGAAGGGATTGCGGACGGATTAAGAGAGTTATTATTAAGCCCGGATCGCCGTGCGGACTTTACAGCATCGCTGGAAAAATGCGACTATACCAACGAAAATGAAATTGATAAGCTGTATGCACTAATAAACCGCTGAAATAATCAAAGGCTCTTACCTTGGCTTGCGTCCACAGGAAGAGCCTTTTGCTCGGAATGAAAAATGAGATTCCGGTTGATACTTATTTTGATTGCGGTTCAATCATATAATTCAATGGGATTTTCTTATGAAATATCTCAATTTGACATGAACCGGTCTTTGCTGTATTATCAAAAAATAGAAGAAAGTGGGAGGTCGGATTATGCTTCTTTCTGAATTGCTTCAGGGTTTGAAATATACTGCTTCCGGCAGTACGGAAATTGAAATAAGCGATATCATCTATGATACCAGAAAAATAGTGCCGAATTGCGCGTTTGTCTGTCTGCGCGGCTCATCGGTAGACAGCCATGATTTTTCCAGTCAGGCGGCGGAGGCCGGTGCGGCTGCGATTATTGCGGAGCATGAAGTGGAGGCACAGAACATTCCGGTTATTCTGGTGGAGAATACCCGCTATGTGCTTGCTGTTTTATCCGCGGCATATTTCGGGCATCCGGCTGAGGCGCTGAAGGTGGTGGGAATCACCGGAACAAAAGGCAAAACCACAAGCTCCTATATGATCCGGTCAATTCTGGAATCTGCGGGGATTAAAACGGGATTGATCGGCACAATCGGTACGGTAATCGGTGAGGAGATCATTCAAACAAACAATACGACTCCGGAATCCTATGATGTGCAGCAATATCTGCGCAGGATGGTGGAGGCTGGGTGTCAGGCCGCCGTCATTGAGGCATCCTCTATTGGTCTAAAGGATCACCGCGTATCCGGTTTTACCTTTGATATCGGGCTGTTCACCAACTTTTCTCCGGATCACATCGGGGGAAGCGAGCATAAATCCCTTGAAGAGTATTTACAGTGCAAAAATCTGTTATTTAAGCAGTGCAAGATTGGCGTAGTCAATATAGACGATGAAAGCTGGGAAAAAATTATTGCCGGTCATACCTGTGCGATTGAAACCTATGGGTTTCATCCTCAGGCTGAGCTTCGGGCAAAAAATGAAAGTCTGATTTCCCGCCCCGGCTATCTGGGCGTGCACTTCGATGTGGAGGGTCGGCTTGAATTAAGCGCTGACGTCGATATTCCGGGAAAATTCAGCGTCTATAACGCCTTGGGAGCCATTGCGGTATGCCGCCATTTCTTCATTCATGAGCAGGACTATATTCGCGGGCTGAATACTGTTAAAGTCAAAGGGCGTGTGGAGCCCGTACCGGTGCCCGGAAATTATACCCTGTTAATTGATTATGCGCATAATGCGCTAAGCATGGAAAATATTCTGGTTACGCTGCGGGAATATCAGCCCCACCGCATTGTCTGTTTGTTCGGCGCGGGCGGTAACCGGGCGCGTTCCCGCCGCTACGAAATGGGAGAGGTAAGCGGTAAGCTGGCTGACCTTTCTGTAATTACGGCAGATAATTCCCGCTTTGAAAACGTGATGGATATTATTGAAGATATCAAGGTTGGAATCAATAAAACGAGCGGAAAATACGTGGTGATACCCGACCGGAAAGAGGCGATACGTTACTGCATCGAAAACGCGGAAGACGGGGATATCGTAGTGCTTGCGGGTAAGGGTCATGAGGATTATCAAGAGATCCAAGGTGTAAAATATCATCTGGATGAACGCGAGGTAATTGCGGATATTATCAAACAATAAGTTAGGGTGACTTAATCATGAAAATGACAGCTGCGGAGATAGCTCAGGCCTGCGGGGGAACGCTGTTGTGCGGGAATCCCGATACGGTTATTTCGTCCGTTAGTACGGACAGCAGAAAAATAGAATCCGATTCACTTTTTGTTCCGATCAAAGGGGAAAGAACGGATGCCCACGATTATATCAGGGCCACCTTTATTGCCGGCGCGGTTGCCACCCTCACACAGGAGCACAACCGGGTGAATGATTCCAATGTATGGATTTCCGTGCAGAGTACGGAGCTGGCTCTTCAGCAGATTGCCTGCGCATACCGGAAGAGATTTTCAATTCCCTTTGTCGGGATAACCGGAAGCGTGGGGAAAACATCCACCAAGGAAATGGTGGCGCTTGCCCTTTCCGCAGGTCTCAACGTCATGAAAACGGAAGGGAATTTCAACAGCCAGGTCGGGCTTCCGCTTACAATGTTCCGATTGTCCGGCGCGCATCAGGCGGCTGTAATTGAGATGGGAATGAGCAATTTCGGTGAAATGGAGCGGCTGGCGAAAATCGCGGCGCCTGACTATGCGGTGGTTACCAAT
>JAEZWL010000009.1 GCA_023420245.1 Bacillota bacterium
ACTGCAGCCAGATAGGGAGAAAAAGCGCTGAGAAGAGGAGAATCTGGTTTCAGGTCGGCGTTAAAGCCCGGAAGAAGGTGAGAGACAAATCCATTTAACACCACAATCAGAAGGGGATATGAAATATTGATTCCCAGAAGAGAAATGACCATATCGAAGGTCGTGCCGGTACAAACCGCCAAAAATACGCAAAAGCTAAGCATAGCCGCACTCACAAGAAGAAAGAAGAGCATCCGGGTTGCGATGGCGGCGAGGGCATATTGCGGCGGGATTCCATAGGAAAAGCCGATCCCTGAAACGACAGCGAAGTTTAGCAGCACCGGAACCGCAATCACAGTCAGGGCGGTGCAGTAACGCGCCAGAAGCATGGGCACCCGCGTAAGGGGCAGTGCGTGGAATAAATCAATGCTCCGTTTTCCGTGAAGGTAGCTGAACTGCTGAACCGATACCACCGTAACGAAAATCATATTCAGCACTGAGGCGGCAATAGAAAGCGCGGCAACGCTCCCGGAATAAACGTGAATCCATTCCTCCAGGGTAGATATGTTGGGGTTATGGCGGGCGTTTTCCATTGCAATCATCACAATCATCGGAAATGCGATGAACAGAAGCAGAGAGTAAAGCGCCGTCAACCCGAGGCTCTTTTTGGCTGTCCAGCGATAGGTTTCACGGAACTCGCCGAACCGGTCAGTTAAGGATGTTTTCAAGGTCATATCCGGCCGCCTCCATTTCACTGATAAATACTTCCTCCAGCGTGAGCGGGAGAATTTCAACAAAGATTGGGTTAAGGGAATTGATTTTATCCAGAATATCTTCCTTACGGTCTCTTGCGACAAGGCTGACCATGGAACCACGGACTTCGGATTTGATAATATCCAGCGGAGCAAACGCGCTTAGCTCCGGCATCGGCCGGAACACCGCCTGTACCTTGTTGATTCCCAGCTTCAGCTCATCCAGTTCACGCTCAAATATGACCCCGCCCCGATGGAACAGACCGATATGGTCGCAAAAATCCTCCAGCTCGCGCAGGTTGTGTGAAGCGATAATTACCGTCATACCGCGTTCCGAGACTTCTCTGGCTACAATCCGTTTTAAAAGCTGCCGCATTACAGGATCCAGTCCGTCAAATATTTCGTCCATCAGGAGGTAATCCGGTTGGGTGGCAAGAGCCAGAATCAGCGCCGCCTGCCGCTGCATTCCTTTCGACATATTGACGATTTTGTCCTTTGCGCTGATCGGAAACAGGGTGCAAAGCTCCTTGTAGCGTGACTTGCTCCAGCTTTTATAGACACCGGCGTAAAAACCAGCCATGTCGTCGAGCGTAGCCTGTGGGATAAAATACGGATAATCGGAGATAAAGAACATCCTTGACTTTACCTCCGGATTTTCAAACGGAATTGCACCGTCTACCCGCACTTCGCCTCCGTCCGGATAATAAATACCCGCAAGGGTTCGTAAAAAGGTGGATTTTCCCGCACCGTTTGAGCCTACCAGCCCAAAGAGGCAGCCGGAGCCGACAGAGAAAGAGATACCGTCGAGCGCGGTGGTTTTTTCAAATTTCTTGGTAAGGTTCGTAACTTCAATCATTGCTGTTCTCCTTTCCGGCAAAAGTATGATGAACTCGTAATAGAATAGAGTCTTCCTTTACGCCGCAGTCAACTGCCGCTCTGACCGCATTTTCAACTTTATCCAGCGCAATTTCCCACTGCTGACGGATGGCGGAGCCCCCCGGCGTAAGGAAGGACCCCTTTCCGGGGACGGAATAGATAATGCCATCCCGTTCCAGCATTTGATAGGTTTTCTGCACCGTGTTGGGGTTAATCCCCAGCTCCTGTGCCAGCGCGCGAATACTCGGCAGAGACTCGCCCTCCTCAATTGCACCGAGGGCGGCCATTTTGGTTATGGATTTATAGAGCTGTTCGTAAATAGGCAGCCTGCTTTTGTAGTCTAAAGTGATCACATACTCACCTCGCTGTAATAACTGTATTAATTTGATTAGTACAGATTGAGTATAACATCCCCTGTGCTATAGTGTCAATACAAAATTATGTTTTATTTTGAAAGCGACTGAGTCGGTTTCAAAATAATTTTTCAGGAGCAGTTCGCACAGAGAAATAGCCTGTAAAACAAGAAAATGCGCCTTGAAACGGCTGGTTGAAGCCCTATCAAAGCGCATTTTTTGTGAAATATTTTTTGCAGAGGCTATTTTGCGACAGCCCCCATTTGGTGAAACCGGATATTCCGGTACTCTGTAACAGCTAAAATTGCAGGATAGCGGCAAGAAGGTTTTCAAGCAAGACAAGGCGAAGGATTGACGACAACGCAGGATTGCTTGAAACAGACTGCCAATATACAGAAGCATTCGGTGCTACCGGGTACTAGGGCTTTGTCTCCTTCGGTTCTCCTTCTGGTTCCTCACGGGGAACGAATACAGTTGGAAGAACTTCAATGTGGGTGAGTATCTGATAAAGGATAATCAGCAGGGAAAAATAGATTAAAATCCAAAAATTCTGGGCAACCAGTGCGAAGTAAATTGCGGCAAGCATGGTCAACGGATGAACATTGATGGAAGAAGAAATAATCTTCGGCTCAATTATCTGCCTGATTGCCGTAATCAGCAGCCAGCAAATAATTAATGCACCCGCCTTGAAAAAGTCGCCGAGGATAAGGTAAATAAACGCCAGCGGAATATAGATGGTTCCCGGCCCAAGAACCGGAAGCACATCGGCGATACCGGTTATGATGCTGATAACGAGGGGATACGGAATTCCGAGTGCGTAAAAGACGACCAAAGTTTCAATAAAGGTGATGAAATAAATGAATAGGTAGGAGCAGATATATTTTCCGCTCATATTAAATCCGTGCTGCGAAGCCGAGCGAATGTTCAGCACAGTGTTTTTTGAAAAAAATGCCATTAAATGCTTTTTAATGGAGCTCATGTCCTTGGAAAAGAAGTAGGTGGAAAAAATCATGACGATAAACATCGTGAAGATTGCCGGCAGTGAGGTTAAAAATTTGAGTGTTGCTCCAAGCACGGTGGTCGCCAGACCGGCGCCGGACTGCGCAAAGCTGAGAATCTGATCCTTGTTTTGCTGGAGGAAGTTCGCGTCTATGCTTTTCAGGTATGACCCGATTTGTTTCAGCATGGAATTGATCGGAGCGGCAATGTCATCGAACCCTGTTTTAGAAATAACAGACAGGTAGTTCAGCAGATTATTAATTTCATAGATCAGCCAGTAACCTAAAAGGAATAGGATACCGAACAGAATGATGTATACAATAATTGTGGAAATTGCGGCAGCAGCGCCCGGCTTCATCCTCAGGCGCCCTTGCAGAGCCCGAATCAGAGGCTGTACAAGCAGGGCAAGTAAAAAGCCCGCGACGAAGGGGAAGGTAAAATTCAGCGATATTGCAAAAAGAAAAAACAGTACGGTGTAGGCTATAAAGAAAATAAACACCCGCTAAAGCCTAACAAGCTGAGGCTTATTCAACAAAATAAAGATCCTCCAATCAAATGGTATCGTTGCGTTTTAAATGGACATTATTTATTATAACC
>JAEZWL010000078.1 GCA_023420245.1 Bacillota bacterium
GCCAAGGGGCTTCACTTTACTCATTCCAAGTAAAGTATGCCAGCCGGCTGCACTAATTATGGCATTCGTCAGATTGTTTGTGGCGCTGCCATGAATGCAATTGGGGGTTGCGCACCTTTGAAACGAAAATGTTATTTGTTTGTCGTGTTATCTTTTATTCCATCTCTCGTGTTGTTTGGTCTTATGACAGCCGGATTTTCCGCTGTCACAACGGAATCCATTATTATTCCGATTCTCGTTCTGCTTCTTACGCAAAAGCTGGTTATCGACTGGTATCTCGTCAAACCGACCGATGATTTCCTAACCGCGATTCACCGCGCCATTCAAGGAGATTACCGCGCCAGATTTTCCTGTGACGATATCAACGAGGAATTTCACAAGCTGTCTCAATCCTACAATGAGCTGATGGGCATCGTTGAAGTTCACACGGAAGAATTGACTCAAAACAGAATTCTGCAAAATCAGCTTTACGAAAATGAGAAAATCTATCGAACCGCACTGGAATTAACCTGTGACCGTGTTTTTGAAGCAGATTTGACTCATAACAAAATGATTTCCGGGCAGGAAACTTATTTTAAGACGTTTCCTTTCCTGAAAACAGAAATCTATGATGAGGTTATCAAAAGCATAGCGCAGCACGCTATTCTGGATGACGATAAAAAGAGATACATAGATACTCTTAGCCGCACACATCTTTTTGAAGTGTTTAATTCCGGAGCCACCACGGTAGACTTGGAATACCGGGAAAAATCACCGGCCGGTGAATACCAGTGGATGGCAGCAACACTCGTACATCTTACCCACAACAGCACAAAAAGTCAGAAAATCATTGGATATGTTAAAAATATTGATCAGCGTAAAAAGCAGGAGCTTGAAATTTTAAAGCAGTCTCAGAAAGACGGTTTGACTACGCTTTATAATAAAAAGGCCACTCAGACACTTATTGAATCATTACTGGAAAACGATAACGCCCGAAACGCAAGCGCAGTTATTATGTTGGATATTGATAACTTTAAAAGGATTAACGATACGTTGGGTCATATCCAGGGAGACTCTGCACTCTCTCAGGTTGGTGAAAAACTACAGTGCCTGTTCCGCCATGTGGATATCGTTGGTCGTATCGGTGGAGACGAATTCCTAATCTTCTTTAATAACTACAATTCTTTTAATACGTTAATCAGTAAGCTGGATATGATTTCATCTATGTTTAGAGAAATTACGCTGGGTGAAGACGGAAGCTTTAAAATTTCCGGAAGTATTGGCGTTTCTCTCTACCCGCAGGATGGCACCACCTATACGGAGCTTTACCAAAAAGCGGATCGTGCGTTGTATTATTCAAAGTCACGTGGCAAAAACTGCTACAATATTTACAATGGACGCTATGACGACAAGGCCGCCATGGAGGTCACCGCTAAACCGGTACCGATCGATATTACCCGTAAGGCAAGCAACGATAATGAATAGAAAAAATCCGGCACGCTGTGCCGGATTTTTTACGTTTACTGAGAATAACTGCGGTTACTGCCGATTCCATTTACTACTCAAGGCGTTGATTTGGTCGGCAAATTTCGCAAGATCCTTATTCGCCCCACCTTCATTTTTCTGAATAACCTGCATAAGGCGCTTTCCGGCCTCAACCAGCCGCGCAAAGGGAGCGGAAAACTTTTTGACGTTCCCGGTCTTTTTTACCGTTCTGGTTTCCGGCATAATTCCCTCTTCAAGAATTGTGTTATTTTCCAGATTAAAAGCGGATTGAAAATTCGGCGCATAGGCATTGTAGCCCAGCTCCATCAAGTGATTTGTAAAAGTCTCGCAAACACTTTGCTCCCCGTGAACGACAAATACGCGGCGCGGCTTTTTCTCAAAGGCTGCAATCCATTTTAACAGACCGGTACGGTCCGCGTGCGCGGACAAAGCCCTAAAATTGTGAATATGCGCTTTTACCGCGATCTCTTCACCAAAAAGCTTTACTTTATCGATTCCATCCACTAAAATACGGCCAAGCGTACCGTTGGCTTGGTAACCGACGAATACAATCGCACATTCCGCTCTCCACAGATTGTGCTTCAAATGGTGGCGAATTCTGCCCGCTTCACACATACCGCTGGAAGATAGAATAACCTTCGGCTTATTGTCTTCGTTAAGTGCTTTGGATTCCTCCACACTGGTGCAGATATTCAGATTGTGGAACTTAATTGGCTCAAAGCCGGACTGTATCAGCCGCACCGTTTCCTCATCCGCATATCCGGTCAAATCTCCGCTATAGATTTTTGTCGCTTCCGCTGCCAGTGGGCTGTCAACGTAAACCGGAAAATCCGGATTGCTTTTCACAAGACCCCGCTCCTTGATTTCCCGGATAAAATAGAGGAGCTCCTGTGTGCGGCCAACCGCAAAGCTCGGGATTACCACGTTGCCGCCCGCTGAGAGCGTTTTATCAAAGATATCCGCCAAGGTGGAGGTGTAATCCTCTACCTTTTCATGGTCACGATCCCCGTAAGTAGACTCCATCACTACATAATCAGCCTGACGGATGTACTGGGGGTCCCGGATAATCGGCTGGTTGCAGTTGCCGATATCGCCGGAGAATACGATTTTCTGGGTCACTCCGCTCTCGGTAATCCACATCTCCACACTGGCTGAACCGAGAAGATGCCCCGCGTCAATAAAGCGCAGGCTCACTTCATCGCAAAGCTTCAGTGTTTCCCCGTAGCTGCATGGTACCAGACGGTTCAGTGTTTCCTGTGCGTCTTCTATGGTATAGATCGGTTCCTCCGGCTCTCTGCCGGCACGTTTTCCCTTGCGGTTTTCATTGATTGCATCCATTTCCTGAATATGGGCGCTGTCCCGCAGCATAATGGAAAGCAGATCACAGGTTGCGCGGGTTGCATACATTTTACCCTCAAAGCCGTTTTTCACGAGCAGCGGAAGCCTGCCGCTGTGGTCAATGTGCGCGTGCGTTACAATAACATAGTCGATTTGTGTTGCGTAGAATGGAAGCCTGTGGTTGTCGTCTTCATCCATGCCCTGCTGCAATCCGCAGTCGATCAGGATTTTTACGCCATTGACTTCAAGACAATGACAGCTTCCTGTGACTTCTTTGTCGGCACCGTAAAAAATCAGTTGCATTATTTCTCCTCCTTAGGTTTATTTGCTGTCCGACAGAACCAGTTCAACCGGACAATGGTCACTCCCCATTACCTCAGAATGAATATTGCTCTCTAAAACCCGGTCACAAATTCGGTTCGACGTCAAAAAATAGTCAATCCGCCATCCGACATTTTTTTCTCTGGCATGATACATATAGGACCACCAGGTA
>JAEZWL010000082.1 GCA_023420245.1 Bacillota bacterium
AAACAATTCCGTACATGGCGTTTTTTATTGTTGCCCCCGAATAGAGCAGCGCGGGCGGTTTCGTGCCCTACACACTTTTCCGCTCGCGCAAGCTGATTCGTAATTATGGTCAATTAACGCCAAAACCGCCCAGTCTTTGCGGTATGTTTTCCGTGCTGCTGCGTTGCCCGCCTTAAAACACGAAAAAGATACGCGCAAATACTTCGCCGTTTTTAAAGTTGATCGACTGTATTTGGGGTGCAATAAGAAGAGATATCGATAATTGCGGAAAAACAGCGTCCCGTTTGGGGCGCTGTTTTTTTAGACAGGCGACCATCCGCCTTAAAACACGAAAAAGATACGCGCAAATACTTCGCCGTTTTTAAAGTTGATCGACTATATTTGGGGTGCAATAAGAAGAGATATCGTAATCGCGGAAAAACAGCGTCCCGTTTGGGGCGCTGTTTTTTAGACAGGCGACCGTCTGTCTTGAAACATGCAGCCGTGCTTCTGCGGCGTTTGCCGTTCTGCTTCTAACAGTCTGCAACAATCGGGGTTTGCCCGAGGGACTTGTCCACAATTTCTCTGTAGTCTAGCTCCGGCTCCTCGGGAACAGCGCCGTTGAGGTTGAACTTTGCGTTCAGACGGGTACAGGCGGCGGGGAGCATTTGCAGAAGCTCCTCCGGTTGATCCGGCAGAACGACAATCGCCTGATTTGAGCTTTCGATCAGGTATCCGGTTTTTTCTTTTCCCTCCAGACGGAAAACGCCCTTTGGCTCACCGTCAGAATCCAGAGGGATACGCAGAATTTCAAACAAAGCACTAGCCGCCGAGGGTCGGCGCTCCTGCGCTTCGCTTACGAGAAAAACTACCGGCAGCGCGGCAATCAGCCGCGACATGGAGGCGCGTAGCTCGCCGCGCTTTGGGCAGATTTTTACACTGGATACGGAAAGATCGAAATAGCCCGCGTAGCGGCTGAGGCGCTTTTGGCATTGGGAGGTTCTTCGAGCCAGATAAAATAAAATACCTGCGTTCATTCATTTTCACCCCACGGCACAACTTTATTTTTTACAGCCTGCTCATAGGTTTTCGGCCATTCCGGCTTTTTGCCGCCGTGCTTTTGGTACCAGCAGTCAGGGTAAACAACCTTACTGTTATAGGTGGCACGCCCGGTATCGACGGCGTCGCTTTCTCCGGGGCGCACTCTGCGCGCGACGACAACCTCGCGGAAGTCCGTGAATTCATAGGAGCAGGTGGAGAGAAGCAGAATTTTATCCTCGGCGTTCAGACTAACGCCGGTGTTGTAAATCGAACGGATTCTCATCTGATAAGCAAAATTCAAAAAATCGCTATCGTTTTTAAAGCTTGTTTTCATGTAATTGAACGGCACACCCTGCTCCGGCAGGGTATTGGTGAGGAATACCGAAATGATTTTCCACTGGGAGGGACCGTTCACCGTATCAAAGGTAAATACGGGGGACGATTTAAAGAAATCCAGCGATTTGTATTGATTCAGCTGGGTAAACATGCGCCCGGAGTTGAGCGAATGTCCGTATAAAATCATGTTTTTCGATTTTTCATCGGTGACCGGCGCGTGCCAGTCCGCGAAAATGCTGCCGTAAAACGAGTAATTGCGGTTATAATCATGATTTAGGTAAAATTCCGGCTGACCGGAGCTCGCCTGTAACACGGGAAGATCGATGATTGTGTTGGGAATACGAATCCAGCCGACAATATCCGGGTTTAGCTTTTGCAGACTGACAAAGCGGAGGAGCCTGCCCTGTGCGTCACGTTCCGGGGCTTCCGCTGCCGCCTGTGATCCGTTTGCCTGTTTGGCGGGAGCCGACGGAGCCTCGGCGGCGTAGTAGATGCTTTTGATATCGTCCTGCTTTTTATCGGAAACAGCGGGCTGAAGGACAAGGTCATTCAGAAGGTAGGCGGCACAGGCGAGAAAGATACAGGCGGCAGCCAGCGAAATCACCTTGTAGACGATCTGCCTTTTGCTGTCGCCCTTCCAGGGCAGCAGGGAACGGTAAAAGGGCTGCCGGACTTTGCCGCTCGGTGCTTCCATGGTGCTTCACCCCTTCTGTTTTTGTGAGCTGTAGGCCGCTTCTTCCAGACCGCCGAGGTCTTGCAGGTAGCGCCGGACCATATCCAGCGCGTTGGAAGCGGCAAGAAAACGAAGGTAGCTGCGTCCCTTGTCGCAGCCGGTACGGTTCATTTTGCGTACCCAGGTGTGTTCGCCGTCGCTCAGCGCTATATAAACCAGACCGACGGGCTTTTCCGTGGTTCCGCCGCCCGGACCCGCGATTCCCGTAATGCCCAGTCCAAGCTCACTGCCGGAGCGTTTGCGGACGCCCTCTGCCATCGCGCGCGCGGTTTGCCCGCTGACCGCGCCGTATTGCTTTAAGGTCTCCTCCGGTACATCGAGAAGAAGGGTTTTAATTTCGTTCGCGTAGGTTACGGCACCCATGTGAAAGACCTCGGAGGCGCCGGGGATATCGGTGATTCTCGAGGCAAGCAGTCCACCGGTGCAGGATTCCGCGGTGGCAAGGCGGATTTTTCGCTTTGCCAGCTCCGTTACGACGATCTCCTCCAGACTTTCCACGTCAAGCCCGTAGATAAAATCGCGGAATCTGGATTGGATATCCTCCACTACAGGAGCGCACAGCGCCGCCGCTTCCGCTTCGTCCTTTGCCATGGCGGTAACGCGGATGAAGCATTCGCCGTCCTTTGCGTAGGTGGCGGAGGTCGGGTTGGCGCAATTGGTAAGGTCGGAGATTTTTTCCGCCACAAAGCCCTCGCCCAAGCCAAAAATACGGATGATTCTGGAAGCGATGACCGCGCTGGAGCCCTTTGAAAGATAGGGAACCGCGTAGTTTTTCAGCATGGGAATCAATTCGGAGGGCGGACCGGGAAGCATGATGATGATTTTACCCTCGGGGGTTTCAAAGCCGCAGCCCGGCGCGGTGCCGAAATCGTTTGGAAACACGGTGCAGCCCTCGGGAAGCATGGCCTGCTTCTTTTGGGTTTCTCCAAGCTCTCTGCCCTTAAAGTACGAGACAATATGATCCATGCTTTTCTGGTCGAGAACCAGCTCCTTGCCGGCGGTCTGCGCGATGGTTTCTTTTGTCAGGTCGTCACCCGTGGGCCCGAGTCCGCCGGTGGTGATGACAATATCGCTGCGGCTCAGCGCACTTTTAAGCGCCGCTTCCAGACGCTCGACGTTATCGCCGACCGTGCAGGAAAACATCATGCCGATACCGAGTGCGGAAAGCTCGCGCGCCACGTAGGCGGCGTCGGAGTTAATTGTATGCCCGAGCAGAAGCTCCGTGCCTACAGAAATGATTTCAGCGTTCATTTTTATCATCCTCCGTTATGATTTCGGATATATTTTGGTCAGCTTTAAATGATTCATGCAATCTTCAATCAACGCGTCGCAGTCCAGCGCCTCCTCGGCTTCGAGAACATAACGCAGCTCGGGGCGGGTGCGCGGATGCTTCGGCGTAAATACGGTACAGCAATCCTCAAAGGGCTGAATGGAGATGTCGAAGGTATCGATTTTTCGCGAGATATCAATGATTTCCACTTTATCCATACCGATGAGCGGTCGGAATACCGGGATATGCGCCGCTTCGTCGGTGCAGAAGATTGCCTGTACCGTCTGGCTGGCAACCTGCCCGAGACTTTCGCCGGTAATCAGCGCGGAGCAGTACTCCTTCGCGGCGATCTTTTCGGAAACACGCATCATAAACCGGCGCATGATAATCGTAAAGAGATCCTCCGGGCATTTCGCCATGATTTCCTCCTGCACCTTGGCAAACGGCACGGTAAACATAGTCATTCGTCCCGAATATTCACTCACCTTCGAAAGGAGGTCGGTGACCTTTTGCTCGGCGCGTTCGCTGGTGTAGGGCGGGCTGGCGAAATGGATGGCGGTCAGCTCAAGACCGCGCTTTGCCATCATCCACGCGGCTACCGGGCTGTCGATTCCGCCGCTGATGAGGATTGCCGCGCTTCCGCCGGTGCCTACGGGAATTCCGCCCGCGCCCCGCAGCGGCTGACCGTGAACATACGCGCCGAAGTCACGAACCTCCACGTGTACTACGATATCCGGATGATGCACATCAACATGCAGATTCGGGAACCGATTTAACAGATATTCGCCCAGCTCGGCGGATATTTCGGGCGATTGCAGAGGAAAGCTCTTATCCGCGCGTTTGGATTCCACTTTAAAGCTTTTCGCGGCAAGCAGCTCGTATTTCAGGTATTCCTCCGCCGCCTCCAGAATGGCGGGCATTTCTTTTTTTACCGCGCAGGCGCGGGAAAAGGCAGCGATACCGAATATTTTGGAAACCTTCTCCACGGCGGAATCGAGGTCGGCGCCGCCATGCGGAATCACATAAACCGTGGACTGCGCTACCTTGATTTCAAAATCGCCGAGGTTACCCAGCCGGCGGCGGAGGTTCCGCAGAAGAGCGGCTTCAAATACCTTGCGGTTCAAACCCTTCAAAACCATTTCGCCTAATTTGATCAGTATAACTTCATTCATGATGTTTCTCCTAATACAGATATATAGTTTCCTTTAAGACGGAAAGAAGACCTCCTCAGCGTTCAGAAGGGAGGGAACCGGCGTTTGAAGCATCCGTTTAAAAAGGACGTTTAGTCAGCTCCTCCAGACCGCTGCGGAACGCCTGAAGGAAGAGGTCGGCCTCGTCCTTTGTGGAGTAGCGGGAAAAGCTGAGGCGCAGGGAGGAGGCAATGCGTTCCCGGGGGAGCCCCATTGCCGTAAGCACATGGCTTGCCTTTCCCTTGGAGCAGGCGGAGCCGGAGGAAACATAAACGCCCTTATCGGCGAGGTAATGCAGCAGGGTTTCCGCGCGGATGCTGCCGTTGGATAAATTCAGAATATAGGGGAGCGCGTCGTCGGGGGAATTGAGCGTGACGCCTTCCATCTGCTCCAGCTGCCCGCGCAGGTAGCCGTTTAGCTCCATGAGCGCCTTCCGCTCCGTTTCGGGGTTGGGAAGCGCGTTCACGGCGGCGCCGAAGCCGGCAATCAGCGGGGCGGATTCCGTTCCGGGGCGGATTTCTTTTTCCTGCCCGCCGCCGTAGGAACGGGGAACGATGTGTACGCCCTTGCGAACATAGAGCGCGCCCACGCCCTTCGGTCCGTGTATTTTGTGGGCGCTGACGCTCATCAGGTCGATTTTTAGCCGGGCGGGGTTCAGCGTCAGCTTGCCGAAGGCCTGCACCGCGTCAACGTGGAAAAGCGCCGGCGCGTTCGCCGCGGCAATCGCTGCGGGTACGGCTGCACTCGGCAGCAGAGTGCCGACCTCATTGTTCACACACATCATGCTGACTAAAATCGTATCCGAATTCACCGCCTCAAACACCTGCTCCGGCTGAATTCTTCCCTGTAAATCCGGTTTGAGGTAAACGGCTTCAAAGCCTTCCTTTTCCAGCTGTTTCACCGTATTGAGCACCGAGGGATGCTCAATCATGGTGGTAACAATGCGGTTTCCGCGCTTGCGGCGCGCGTAGGCTGCCCCGAACAGCGCGAGGTTGTTGCTTTCCGTTCCGCCGGAGGTAAAATAAAGCTCCTCCGGCTTTGCGCCGAGAACGGCGGCTACCCTTGCCCGCGCGGCGGTAAGCTCCTGCTCCGCCCGGAAGCCCAGCGTGTGCAGGCTCGACGGGTTCCCGTAATTTACCGTCATCATTTCCATAACCTTTTCCGCCGCTTCACGGCATACTGCGGTTGTGGAGGAATTGTCAAAATATACTTCACCCAAAAGGGAGTACCTCCTGTTGATTGCCGGGCTTTGCAGAACAGAACCAGCGCCCAAACGACGGGTTAAGCTCCCGTATTTACCCCGGCATTCTTAATTTACCATATTATACATCAAATAATCGTTTGGGGCAACGAAAAACAAGGGGGGCGGTGCGCTTTGCAATTTTACGATTATGTATTATAATAAATCATGAATGATGCTGGTAGTAAAAAATAACAGCCGGATGGGCAGGGGTGGAAAAATGGCCGCTTTGAAAAATACAAAACAGCGCTGTGCGATTATGCGGATTTTAAAGCAGAGCGCGGAACCGGTGAGCGCCGAGGAAATATTCGGCAGTCTCAGGGCGGAGTACCCGAATCTGGCTCTTTCGACAATTTACCGCAATCTGGAGCGGTTTGCCGCCGCCGCGCTTGTGGAGAAGGAAATCTTTAACGACGGCGTGGTCCGGTATTCAATTGCCGGAGAAAACCACGGGCACTATTTAATCTGTACGAAATGCAGCGCCAAGGTGAAAATACAGGATTGCCCGCTTTCTCGCCTGGAACAGGGGCTGGCGAAGGATACCGGTTATAAAATAGAGGGACATTCCCTGACAATCTTCGGCAAATGCCCGGAGTGCATTCGCGGAGAGCGCAACAGGGAAAAGAAATAGTCGGATGAGCAAAGCCAGCGGCTGTTTGGTATTCACATTAAAAGGCGATAAACTAGGCAGCTTGTTCTGGGGCGCAACCGCAAAAACCGTAACCGTAAGAAACGACTAAACAGCGGTATGACGGCTTACCTGAAATTTATGAGGCTGCTGCAAAAGCAACAGATTTAACAACAAGAAAATGCGTCTTAAACGGTTTTTCGAATCCGTTTAAGACGCATTTTTTCATTATTTTCGGGAAACGCTATCTTGGGACATCCCTTGCTCTATGCCTTTTTATTTTTCTCACAAAGCTCATTGATGAGCGAAAAAATATTTTTACTGGAATCCGAGGTGTCGAAGCTTTCGCAGGAGTTCCGCATATCCTCAAGCCGTCTGCTGTCCTCCAGAAGGGTTTCAATCGTACTTCCGGGGTCGAGGTCCTTTTCCAGCTTGACGGCCATATTGTGCGTCAGCAGGAAGTTGGCGTTGTCCTCCTCCTGCCCGGGAATGGCGTCGAATACCGCCAACGGGATATTGCAGGCAAGTGCTTCTGATACGGTAAGCCCGCCCGGCTTCGTGATAATGAGGTCGGAGGCTTGCATGTAATTTTCCACCTCATCGGTAAAGAAAACCAGCTTCGTCTTTTTGGGGCTGTTCTGGATTACAGGGGTAAACGCGTCATACAGCTTCTGGTTGCGCCCGGTGATGACGATGATCTGAAAATTCTGGGGAAGTTTAACGATCTCTTTATAAATATTCATAATGTTCGTAACGCCGAAGCTGCCTGCCATAATCAGGATCGTGGGCAGCTCGCTGCTCATTTCGAATTTTTTGAGCAGCGCAGGCTTATCCCCTTTGTTGAAGAACACGTCGCCAACCGGGATGCCGAACGGGTAAATTTTTTCCTTTTTAACTCCCATGGCCTGCATTTCCGGAATCATATCCGCAGTGGAAACAATATACGCGTCCACAAAATCGCCGATCCACGCGCGGTGCGGACCGTAATCCGTCATCAGGCAGATGAGCGGCGCTTTGACGATGCCCTTGCCCTTCAGGTGGGATACCATCTCGGTCGCGAACGGGTGGGTCGAGATGATAACGTCCGGCTTCTGCTCGTCCATTAAGGGAATCAGCTTTTGGCTGAATACGCTGGAAAAGCGGGAAACCAAGCTGGAGAGAAGGCTTTCTTCGTTTGTTTTTCGGTATAGCTGACCGAACACCTTGGGTGTTTTGGTCGCCAGAAAGTGGTAGCCCTCACACACGGTTTTATCCAGCACGGAGTTGATGCTTTTCAGTGTATCGATGACTGCGACTTCGTTTCCGGTAGAATTATCTTTGATGTATGATTCTATTGCATGGGACGCCCGAAGATGCCCGCCGCCGGTTGCTGCCGAAAGAATCAATATTTTCACAGTAACACTCCTATTTTTTGCTAATTATTTCATTTCGTAAATATTATATTAAATATTATAACATATAAATATGGAAGTTGCCATACCGGAGGTTAAATTCCGGGCAAGCCCGGAGGGGCTTGTTAAACTGTAATCAACCTGTTACTTTACATTTTGCCGTACGAACTATATAATTAGGAAAGTAGCAAAATAATTCATTTCGATTGGGAGGCCACAGTATGGCTGATGGAAAAACCGTAGATATATATTCCGATTCGTCGGCAGAGAAGAAAAAGCATACCGCTGTTTGGATTCTGATATCGTTGGCGGCCGTGCTCGCAGTTGTTGGCGGATTTTTCGGGCCGAAAATCTATCAGGAATTTCAGCGCCAGGAGCAGATCAGCGCGGCGATTGACATGGATAGATTTTACCCCGGGATTGTTGTTCAGGGGATTGACCTCGGCGGAAAGACCATGGAGGAGGCCAAAGCGGCGCTGAAAGAGCTGGAGCCTACCCTTCGAGGAAAGTATGATGTCAAGGTTGAGTACGAAGGCAAGAGCTGGCACATTACGGAAAACGACCTTTCGTTCGCTTTTAATACGGATTCGATTTTGAAAGAGGCTTATGATTACGGACGGTCGGGGGACCGCAATGAGCGCTACCAAAAGATACTGGCTTTGAAACAGAACCCAAAGAACTTTGAAATAACAAATACGATGAATTATGACGGTCTTGAAGGAAAGCTGAAGGATGTGGTCAGGGGCGTTGCCTGTGACCCTGTGGAGCCCACGGTGGTCTCCTTTAACGCCGGTACCGGAGAGTTCCAGTTCAACGATGGAAAAAACGGGATTGCCGTTGACGAGAACCTTCTCCATACAAGGGTGACTGAAATTCTCAACGGCGCAAAAACCGGGACGGTGCAGGTGCCCAACAAACAGGTGCCCTGCCAGAAGTCAATTGCTGACATTAAAAGCCACCTGCAAAAGCTCGGCACTTTCAGTACCGTTTCGACGAATAACGCAAACGGGACACACAACATGAAGCGCGCGCTTGCCTCTGTGAACGGAACCTGTATCCCGGCGGGCGGAACATTCTCCTTCAACAACGTTGTCGGAAATTCCAACCAGGCGAACGGATATCTGGAAGCCGGCGCAATTCTGAACGGCAAGCTGATCAAGGCCTACGGCGGCGGAATCTGTCAGGCCTCCACAACCCTATATGGTGCTGCGCTGCGTTCCAATATGCAAATCGTTCAGCGTACCAACCATACCATCCAATCAACCTACTGCCCCATCGGGCAGGACGCCGCAGTCAGTTACCCGGAGCTGGATTTTAAATTTATGAATCCGACCGAATACCCGGTTTACATTATTACAGGCAGCAGCGGAAAAACTCTTACCGCGACCTTTTACGGGTATCAGTCGCCGGATTACGATACCATTAAGATTACCTCTGTAAAAACAGAAGCCATTCCCGCGCCGACAACACCGAAATTCACGGTCGATAAAACGTTGGCGAAGGGAGTAGTAAAACTTGACAGCAAGGCGCGCGACGGCTCCAGAGCGACCGCGCAGCGCGTATTTTATAAAAACGGCGTAATTGTAAAAACCGAAAATCTGCCTGCTTCCTATTATCATCCACTTCCGGCGTTTTATTCCATGGGACCGGAAACTACGGTCGATATGACGAAGCTGCCCACGGCACCCTCGGCTTCTTCACAGACAACTTCTTCCAAGCCATCCGCCTCTCAGCCGGGCAGTTCTTCCGCGCCGGCTTCGTCGAGACCGTCTTCCAGCTCGCAGCAGCCTGCGCCGCCGAGCCCCTCGCAGCAAACAGCCGCAGAGCCGTCTTCCAGCGATCCGTCCTCTTCAGGAGACCCGGCCGCGGACGATGTTCTTGCCAATGGAGAAATTTATCCCGATTAAACCCAGGGCAGTTCTGTTTATTTTGCACAAATCAGGGTGTGGCGCAGGCTGCATCCTGATTTTAAATTGGACTTGACTTTTTGTCCTTAATCTGCAAAAATGGACGTAGCTTCACATGAATGATAAAAAATTTTTAGAAATATAAAAACTCCGATGTTAACGGGGTATGAACAGACTCTGAGAGGCGATACTGGTAATGTTCGTCTCTGATCCAGAAAGGATGAGTTTATGACCGAAAACAGAGAAAATCCAAAGATCAGCATTGTCATACCTGCTTATAATGTGGAAAGATATATCGGAAAATGTGTTACCTCTTTGATTGAGCAAACATTTACAGATTTTGAAATAATTGCAGTAAACGACGGTTCCAGTGACAACACGCTTGAGATTTTGCGCCATTTTGAGAGCAGATACCCTTTCTTTACGGTAATCGACCAGAAAAATTCCGGAATTTCTCAGACAAGAAATGCCGGACTTGCCCGGGCGCGCGGGGAATACATCTGCTTTATCGACAGCGACGATTTTGTCGCGCCGACCTATCTTTCTGAGCTGTACAGCGCCTGTGTGGAAACCGGCGCTGAAATTTCCTGTTGCTATTATTATTTCCGCTTTGTGGAAAATGATTTTTTGTTTGAATATCCGTTCCGCTGCCACGGGATTTTGACCCGAGCAGAGGCAATGAACAAGCTGATTCGGGATGTTCAGATTCAGAGCCTTGTATGGAATAAGATGTACAAGCGCAGCCTTTTTACGGATAACGATATTAAATTCCCCTCCATGTGCTTTGAGGATATGGCGGTGGCCAATAAGGTATTCAGCCACACCAACAAGGTGGTGGTTCTTGACCGTCCGCTTTACTATTACAACCAGCATCCGGCGAGTACCCTTGCGACCATGAACGCGGACAAGATTAACGATTTTATCCGCGCGATGGCGATGGTTCGAATTTCGCTGGAACGCAGCGGGCAATACGCAAAGTATAAAAAAAGCTACCTTGCGCTGACCAGAAAGACCTGTGGCTGCTGCTACATGTATGTGCTCAAAATGCACAACGAGAAAAAGAGCTTTCGTGGCTGTGTGACAAACATGAAGCGCATCTCAAAAGCGATTAAGCACTATACCTCGGATGAATTCAGCCCGGCTACCCGCATCAGCGAGCTGCCGGATGTGGTGGATTCCCCCGAAAAGCTCGAAAAGGATTATTCCACCCGCTGACGTTCCGTTTGCGCGCAGGATTTGCGAAGGACAGCGGAGGGAAAACGGAGGAATTCGAAAATGAATGACGGCTTTTTTAAGGTGGCCGCGGCAACGCCGTCCATCAGGGTTGCCGATTGCGCCTTTAACGCGGGCGCGATATTGGAGCTGATGGAGGAAGCGGACAAACGGGGAATCGGCGCAGTTGTTTTTCCGGAGCTTTGCCTCACCGGCTATACCTGCGGCGATTTGTTCCGTGACCGCACTCTGCTTACCGGCGCTCAGAACGCGCTGGCGTTTTTGCTGGAGCAGAGCCGTAAAATGAGTCTTGTTGCCGTGGTGGGTCTGCCGGTTGCCTCCGGCGCGGATTTGTACAATGCCGCCGCGGTAATCTGCGGAGGGAAGCTGCTTGGCTTCGCCGCGAAAACCAATATTCCGAATTACAGTGAGTTTTATGAGGCAAGGCATTTTACGCCGAGCCCCGAATACAGGGAGGTTTCCTTTTGCGGACAAACCGTGCCGCTGGGAAACAGCCTTGTTTTTGTATGTAAAAATATGCCGGAGCTGGTAATCGGCATTGATATCTGCGAGGATTTGTGGGTGCCCTGCCCGCCCTCCACACGGCTGGCACAGTGCGGCGCAACACTGCTGATGAATCCATCCGCGAGTGATGAAATCATCGGCAAGGCTCCCTACCGACTCGAGCTGGTGAAAAGCCATTCCGCGCGCCTGATATCGGCTTATGTTTACGCCGACGCGGGAGAGGGGGAATCCTCCACGGATTTAGTCTACTCCGGGCATAATGTGATCGCGGAGAACGGAACGGTATTGGCGCAGTCCGGGCATTTTACCACCGGTCTTACGGTTGCGGATGTTGACCTGCAGCGCGTCTCTCAGGAACGTCTGCGCACCACGACGTGGTCCAACGCCGGAGAGGCACACGCGGTATTCTTTGAAATGAAAGAACCGCAATTTGAGCTGGAACGGAAATTTGCGCCGCTTCCCTTTGTACCGGCGGACGACAAGGACCTGAGCGAACGCTGTGAAATGATTCTGAACCTGCAGGCGGTTGGGTTGAAAACCCGGTTAAAGCACACCGGCGTGAAAAGCGCCGTGCTCGGGATATCCGGGGGACTGGATTCTACCCTTGCCCTGTTGTTGACGGTTCGCGCGTTTGATATGCTCGGGCTTGACCGCAAGGGTGTTTTCGCGGTTTCGATGCCCGGGTTCGGTACGACAAGCCGGACAAAAAGCAACGCGCAGCGGCTTCCGGAGCTTTTAGGCGTTAGCTTCCGGGAGATACCGATTCACGATTCGGTTAACCAGCATTTTAAAGATATCGGGCACGACCCGGCGGTGCATGACGTGACCTATGAGAATTCACAGGCGCGGGAACGCACACAGATTCTTATGGATCTTGCGAACCAGACCAGCGGTCTGGTAATCGGAACAGGAGACCTTTCTGAGCTGGCGCTCGGCTGGGCGACCTATAACGGCGACCATATGTCCATGTACGCCGTGAACAGCTCCATCCCCAAAACGCTGGTGCGTCACCTGGTGCACCACGCGGCGGTTTCGGGCGGCGGAGATTTGTACACCCTGTTGGAGGATATACTGGCGACTCCGGTCAGCCCGGAGCTGCTGCCGCCCGTAGACGGGGCGATTTCGCAGAAAACGGAGAATATCGTCGGTCCGTACAAGCTGCATGATTTTTTTCTTTACTATATGCTTCGTTTCGGGTTTACTCCCGGGAAAATTTATCGTATGGCGAAGAACGCATTCGCCGGAGTCTATGACGGGGAAACCGTTAAAAAGTGGCTGACAGTATTTTACCGTCGCTTTTTTGCACAGCAGTTCAAACGGTCCTGCCTGCCGGACGGCCCCAAAGTGGGCAGTGTGACGCTTTCGCCGCGCGGCGACTGGCGAATGCCAAGTGACGCTTCGGCAAGGCTTTGGCTGGATGAAATAGAAGCTCTGCAATGATTACAGCCCCCCGGCTCCAAAAAATTATAAGCCGAAAGGCTATTTGTATTGACAAATCCAAATGGAAACTCTATTATATTAATATTGGAAATATAAGCTTTCTGTGGATTCCTTCATGGAGTCGGCAGAGAGAAAGCTTTTAATTCTATTGCGACTGATTATTGAGAATTGAACCCTCCCTTCAAAAAATCACCGCTTTTCCTTTGCCGGAGAAGCGGTGATTTTGTTGTCATACGAAACTCTCCGGATATGTCGGGAATTCCCCTAAAAACAGTGTAAAAAATGCGTCTTGATTGGGCTTGTTAAGCCGTTTTCAAGGCGCATTCTCTTGAATACTTTGTGCGAAAGCCCCCGTAAATATTAAATAGAGGAGGAATCGTCCAGTGCGTCGCTCAGGTCAGAGGCAAGCCTCTGATTGGAATTCATCTGCATCTGACCGACTAAAATCTGCAAAAGGGACGCATATTGCTGGGAGGACAACCCGAGCCCGGCACTGCCGAGACTGCCGTTCATTTCTCCATTGCCGGAGGAAGCTCCTAAAAGCGCGCCTAATGCCTCCAGCTGATCCATTGACGAGGAGGTTCCAAGAAGAGAGTTCAATAGAGAGGTATTTTCAGAAGCCTTGAAACGGTTATCAAAGAAGGAATCCGAGGAATTTCCCAAAAGAGTGCCCAAGCCGGCAAGCTGATTGTATATCGGGTTTCCCAAAAGAGAATCCGGTTGGGAAGTGCTGTTGTCAGAGGAATTGGTCATAAAATAACTCATCGCGGCGAGCTTGTCGGGTAAAGAAGCTTTGCCGAAAAGCGAATTGGCAGCGGAGAGCTGCTCTGACCCAGAGGAGTTGCCGCCGATTAAGGTGTTCAAAGAGGTGGCGGAATCGGCGGGCTTTAATCCCGCGTAATTCATTACCAGAGAAACATACTTTTGTGTTTCGGCAAAAGGAGGAACGCCGCCGTATTTCGCTACGTTTCCGCTGCCCGCGTTGTAAGCTGCGAGCGCAAGTACGGGATTTCCGTCATAACGCTCCAGAAGCTGGCTCAGATACTTTGCGCCGCCCATAATGTTCTGCTCGGGGTCGAGTGCGTTCTCCACGCCGAGAGAAGGGGCGGTACCCGGCATAAGCTGGATGATGCCCTGCGCGCCGCAGCGGGAAACCGCGTCGGCGTCGAAGCCGGATTCCACCTTGGCGACCGCCTTGAGAAGGCTTTGGGGAACGCGGTATTGGGCGGAAGCGCGCTCAAATATTTCATCCAGGCTGTTTTTGGGCGAAGCGCTCCCGGTTGCCTTAACCGCCTGCTGAAAGATGCTTGAGAAGCCGGAGGGAGTGCTTTGAGCAGCTTTTTGCGTCTCCTGCCCAAGCCTCTCCGCGACTGTATTATAATTTGTATTTACCGAAAAATTGTTCATAATAAATCTCCATTTGATGAATTTATATGAAACCTAACATCTTATATTTCGGCGCGAAATTTAATTAATTTAGTAGAATTTAAAAATATATTCTGGTTCGGTGTGGGAAAGCTGATTTCTGAAAAAAGCCGTATATTCACAGTTCTCTTAGGCAAAATACCTTTATAAAGGGGGATTTGGAATGACTGTTACAAAAAAAGAATACAAGAAAATGGCGGATAAGGCCTCGCCATCCTCACCGTACGGCAGGAATATGCTAATGGCGTTTTTGGTTGGCGGCGCAATCTGCACGCTGGGGCAGTTTTTGGTTAATCTGTTTCTTCAGCTCGGGCTGGAGCTGAAGGATGCCCGCGCGTTTGTATCCATCAGCCTGATTTTCCTCAGTGCGCTCCTTACTGCCTTAAAGATTTACGATAACATTGCCAAGCACGCCGGAGCCGGTTCCCTGGTACCGATTACCGGTTTTGCGAATTCCATCGTAGCACCGGCAATGGAGTTTAAAAGCGAGGGCTATATCATTGGAATCGGCGGCAAAATGTTTGTGATCGCCGGTCCGGTGTTGGTTTACGGCATTGCAGCCTCCATTGTTTACGGCCTGATTGTTTGGGCTTTCCATCTCTACTGAAATGCTTGATGAGATTGGAGGAACGGTAATGCTGGAACGAGTCGGAAAATACACCATAAAATTGAACAGTGTACCGACAATATTGGGCTTCGCCTCGGTAGTCGGTAAGAAGGAATCGGAAGGTCCCTTGGGCGATAGGTTTGATCAGTGCCATCAGGATACCCACCTCGGGGAATCCACCTGGGAAAAGGCGGAAAGCCGGATGCAGAACGAGGCGGTGAGCCTTGCTTTAAAGAAAGCAGGGCTGGAAAATACAAATGTTGATTGCATCTTTGCAGGCGATTTGCTGAACCAGTGCATTTCCTCTACCTTCGGTTTGCGCGCACTGGATATCCCGTTTTTGGGGCAGTACGGCGCCTGCTCCACTATGGCGCAGACCTTGGCAATTGCCTCGATCTTTACCTCCTGCGGCGCTTCCGGGCGCGCCGTTGCGGTAACCTCCTCCCATTTCTGCTCCGCAGAGCGCCAGTTCCGGTTTCCGCTGGAATACGGCGGGCAGCGTACGCCAACCGCTCAGTGGACCGCAACGGGTTCGGGTGCGATTGTGGTAGGGCCGAGTGACCCCAATTCGCAGAAGAAGGTCGGCGTGGAAGCGATTACCTTCGGAAGAATCACGGATTTCGCCATCAAGGATGCCAACAATATGGGCGCGGCAATGGCTCCGGCCGCAGCGCAGACGCTCATCGATTATTTTCGGGATACCGGAACTTCTCCGAACGAGTATGACCTGATTCTTACCGGCGACCTCGGAGAAATCGGTAGCAATCTGCTGAAGGAGCTTTTATCGAGGGAAAATATTGATATCAGCGGGGTTCATAAGGACTGCGGTCTGATGATTTATGATCAGATCCGTCAGGATGTCCATGCGGGAGGCTCCGGCTGCGGCTGTTCCGCTGCGGTGCTTTGTTCCGTAATCCTACAGCAGCTTTCCGAGGGTACACTTCACAATGTACTGTTTATCGGGACGGGTGCGCTGATGTCACCGACCTCTTCTCAGCAGGGGGAAACAATTCCGGGCGTGGCGCATCTGGTATACCTGAAAGCATAAATAAAGCCGGACACAAGAGTGTCCGGCTCCAGAAATTGGGAATCTGTAAGGGTTATTTGCCGAGATAATCTTTGATCGGGGAGAGCTCGACTCCCTTGCAGGTGAGCAGGTACGCGTTGAGCTGTTCGGCGATCATACGTACGCCGCCCGCGGAGTCGCTTTCGATATTCAGCGGCATGATCGGGTCGTGAACGCTGAGGCGAAGCAGAAGCCAGCCGTCGCCGTTTTGCTTGCCAAACGAAATGCGGATACCCTCCCGGTTGTCCGGCGCGATTTCCCAGTCAGCCTGCTGCTTCGCGTATTCCTCCAGACCTTGAATAACGGTTTCGCCGCATTCTCTAAAATTTTCTTCCAGAATGGGCAGGCGAAGCTCCACGGCCTCCGCCGGTTCTGCCAAAGGCTCCAGAAGGCTTTCAAGACTCTTGCCCTGCGCGCGGAGCTGTGCCATTTTAATAATGATTTTGGTAACGAGGTAAGCGCCGTCGTCAAGAAAATAGTTCTCACGCAGCGCCGCGTGACCGGAGGTTTCGATTGCCAGCGGGCAGTTAGCCCCCTCCTTGTTCAGACGGATTGCCTCGTTGATTACGTTTTTATAGCCTCTTTTAAAGCGGTGATGCTTGCCGCCGAGAGTTTTCTCAATATAAAGCTTTAAACCACTTGAGGTAATAGAGTCAGTAACGATGGTTCCGCCTTCGTTGCCTTCGAGCGCGATTGCCGAAGCGATTGCCACCAGACGGTTGCGGTTGATTTCCTCGCCCTTCGCGTCTACCGCGCCCCCACGGTCCACGTCCGTGTCGAAGATAACGCCCATGTCCGCTTTAGCGGCCAAGGTTGCCGCGCAAACGGATTTCATCGCTGTTTCGTTTTCCGGGTTTGGGATATGATTCGGGAAATAGCCGTCGGGCTCCAGAAACTGGCTGCCGTTTGTGTTCGCGCCGAGGGGGGCAAGAACCTCGTGTGCGTAGAAGCCACCCGCACCGTTGCCTGCATCCACAACAATTTTGAAGCCGTTGAGCGGGTGCTCGTAATCAACCGCGTTTACCCCGCGTTTGATCATCTCGCGAAGATGTGCGCTGTATTTTTCCATATAATTAACCGGTTTTACACAGCCCTCTGCCGCGGCAGGAACTTTGCCGCTCTGCGCGTGCTCCAGAATCGCCTCGATATCGGGTGAGTCAAGACCGCCGTTTTTGGTAAAGAATTTTAAACCGTTGCGGTTGAACGGATGATGGCTCGCCGTAATTTGCACGGAGCCGTCACACCCGAGGTCGACCGTAGTCATAAACATAGAAGGTGTCGAGGCCAGACCGCAGTCAAGCACCTGAACGCCGGCGCCCGCAAGCGTACGGATAACGGCTGTTTTGATGCGCTGCGCCGATATGCGGGAATCGTGACCGACCGCTACAGAGAGCTTTGCGGCGTCCTTGCCGGTATTAGCGGAAAGCCATAAGGCGAAGCCCGCCGCCATTTTCTCTATATTTTCATCGGTGAGATTAATCTCCTGACCTTCTACTCCTTCGCTCGCAACCCCGCGAATATCTGTTCCGCTTTTAAATTGTTTCCAGTATTTTGTAAGCATTTGAATCCCCTTCTTATACATCTTTCTATTATTATAACCATTGACCGGCGGTTTGTAAACGAGGTGTTTTCTATAGCTGATTTAATAACGATAAGTAATATTTATAAACTTTATAACAAAGGGGAAAACGAGGTTCACGCGCTGGACGGCGTGTCCTTCTCCATTCAGCCGGGTGAGTTTCTCGCCATTGTCGGACAATCCGGCTCGGGCAAATCGACCCTGATGAACATCCTTGGTTGTCTTGATACACCTACCAGCGGGGAGTACTACCTCGACGGAAGAAATGTATCCGGAATGAATGAGGCGATGCTGACAGAAATTCGCAATCAGGAAATCGGGTTTGTTTTTCAAGGATTTAACCTGATCGGAAGTCTTGACGCGATTGAAAACGTAGAGCTTCCCCTGCTTTATCGCGGTCTTTCAAAGGAGGAGCGCCGAAGTCTTGCGGAAGCTGCGCTCCGCGAGGTAGGGCTCTCCCGAAGAATTCGCCATAAGCCGTCGCAGATGAGCGGAGGTCAGCAGCAGAGGGTGGCAATTGCGCGCGCGATTGCGGCAAAGCCGCCCATTATTCTGGCGGATGAACCAACCGGGAACCTCGATTCCAAATCCGGCGCGGCGGTTATGGATATTCTGCGCTGTTTGAACGCGGAGGGCAGAACGGTTATTTTAATTACACATGATGAGAAAATCGCGGCCGCCGCAAAGCGCGTAATACAAATACAGGATGGAAAAATTGTCAGTTAAAAAAATAAAAATGCCGGGTATCCATAAAAAACGGAAAAATTGGTAAGACTGACAGAATCTTTGTTGATTATCACACGCCCTGTTTTATTGACAAACGCGAATCAAATGTTATAATGAATTCAGTAAAAGATTTACAGTTTTACATGATTTGATTACGCTAAAGGAGGGCAACTATGGATACGCTTCAGTTACATGATGTAGATGTA
>JAEZWL010000105.1 GCA_023420245.1 Bacillota bacterium
GTGGAGACGAAGAGGATCGAACTCTCGACCTTACGGATGCGAACCGTACGCTCTCCCAGCTGAGCTACGCCCCCACAACGAGAGTTATTATATCACGTTTGGGGCGCAATTTCAACTATAAATTACAGCCATTCCCTATTTATTTTAATATACAACGTTTTCATAACCTGAGCCAACAGGATATAGCCGAGCACGATGACCCCGAGCCAGCCGAAATAGGGTAATGGCAGAGCGGCAAGACCCAAATATAGCCCCAGCGGCGTAAACGGAATCAGGATACCGATTGCCATAATGACCGTTGTCAGCAGCACAACCGGCGCCGCCGCACGGCTTTGAACAAACGGGATTCTGGGTGTGCGGATCAGATGAATGATCAGTGTTTGTGAAATCAGGCTTTCCACAAACCAGCCCGAATTAAACAGAGCCACCAGCGAGTGATTGGAGGCATTATTGCAGCTGAACACAAACCACATGAGCAGGAAGGTTGCAATGTCGAATACGGAGCTTACAGGTCCAATCCAGATCATGAATTTGCTGATGCTGCCGGCGTTCCACTTCCTAGGCAGCCGCAAATAGGTTTCATCCATATTGTCCCATGGAATTGAAATCTGAGAGATATTATAAAGCAGATTCAAAACAAGAATCTGTACGGGCATCATTGGCAGAAAAGGCAGAAATGCACTGGCGGCAAGCATGGAAAACATATTGCCGAAATTCGAGCTTACCGTCATCTTGATGTATTTGATGATATTTCCGAATATTTTGCGGCCTTCAACTACGCCGTGCTCCAGTACCATCAAATCTTTTTCGAGAAGGATAATATCAGCGCTTTCTTTGGCAATATCGACTGCTGTGTCAACGGATATCCCCACATCCGCCTTCGTCAGCGCATGTGCGTCATTAATTCCGTCACCCATAAAGCCGACCGTATGGTCAAGCGACTGTAGCGCTTTCACCACACGGGCTTTCTGCATGGGAGAAAGCTTGGCGAAAATCGTTGTATCCTCAACTTTCTCAAGCAGCTCCGCTTCCTGCATGGTTTCAATTTCAGAGCCAAGCAGAATATGCTCCGCAGATAAGCCAACTTCTCCGCATATTTTACGTGTCACCGTTTCATTGTCTCCGGTCAGCACCTTTACACGAACACCGTGACCTTCCAGCGCTTTAATTGCGGTTGCGGCTGATTCCTTCGGGGGATCCAATAATCCGAGATAGCCGACCAGAGTCATTTCACTCTCGTCTTTTACCCCGAACACGCCCTCTACCGCCGGGTTTTCCTTGCGTGCAATTGCGATAACCCGCATTCCCTCCGAATTCAGCTTAGTAGCCATACGGATCACCTGTTCGCGAACCGTGCCGGTCAGAGCAACTGCTTCTCCGTTCAGCTCGCAGCTGGAACAGATATCAAGAATCTCCTCGACAGCGCCCTTGGTAATCAGGCGGCTCTTTCCGGAGCGATCTTTCAGCACAACGCTCATACGTCTGCGCGCGAAGTCAAACGGAATTTCATCCACTTTTAAATATTCATTATTCAAATAGGTAATGCTGGCTTCAGAAGCTTTTTCAATCACCGCAAGATCGATTAAGTTTTTCAGTCCGGTTTGAAAAAAGCTGTTCAGATATGCGTACATCAGTACCTTAACATCTTCCTGACCGAGCACATTCAAATGCTTTTCGATAATGATTTCATCTCTGGTCAGCGTTCCGGTTTTGTCCGTACACAGGATATCCATCGCGCCAAAATTCTGAATGGCGTTCAGGTGCTTGACGACTGTTTTCTGCCGCGCCATACTGATGGCGCCCTTGGCAAGATTGGTGGTAACGATCATGGGCAGCATTTCCGGCGTTAATCCAATTGCAACCGAAATTGCGAACAGCAGCGCTTCTATCCAGTCCCCCTTGGTAATCCCGTTAATCAGGAACACAATTGGCACCATTACCGCCATAAAACGAATTAACAGCCAGCTTACAGAGTTGACTCCTTTATCAAAGCTGGTAGGCTCGCGCTCTCCGGACAAGGTTCTGGCCATATTGCCAAAATAAGTATCGTCCCCCGTTGCCAGCACCACTGCGGTTGCCGAGCCGCTTACCACGGTTGTGCCCATAAAGCAGATATTCCGCAGGTCAAACAGGTTGCTTTCGCTGGCGTTTCTGTCGGCCTCCGGATATTTTTCAACCGGCTCTGCTTCTCCGGTAAGCGCTGACTGGCTGACAAACAGGTCTTTGGCTTTTAAAATGCGGAGGTCGGCGGGAATGATATCGCCACCCGCCAAAAGCACGATATCTCCCGGCAGAAGGTCAACCATATTGATTTCTTCTCTGCCGTTTTCCCTGCGGATGACCGTTACCGTCGTTTTCACCAGAGATTTTAGGCTTTCTGCTTCTTTTCCGGAGCGGAACTCCTGAAAAAACCGAAGTCCACCGCTGATTAAAACAAGCATAAGAATGACGATAACCGCTGCCGGACTCTGCTCCTGCGGCGATGCCAAAAGCACTTCGGTAACAAAGGAAATAGCGGCAATCACCAGAAGAACCAGCGTAAAAGGATTTACAAAGGCTTTCAGCAGCTGCGTATACCAAGGCTTCGCTTTTTCATGTGAAATCTCATTGCTTTTATAAAGATCGGAAAACACCTCAACATCGACAATATCGAGTCCCTTTTCCCTTGTTTTGAGCTTCGAGAGAAGAAGGTATTTTTCCATTCTGGAGGATTCGACCAGCTTTCCGGTAATGGATTGGGTACTGCTGTTTACAGTGCCCATTCGGTTCTTTTTCATAGCTTCACCCCTTGGTGTACGAATTAGCGATTGACTATAAAAACCCCCTGCCTATTTACGTGTGAGGCAGAGGGTTTGAGGATACGATCCCATAGAATCACAGAGAAAAAATCAGTTTTCAAATATACCGGAAGAGCGGACGGTTTTTCGGTATACTCGGGTAAAAGCGAGGGAAGCCGAAGCTTTCTCTCGAGATACTCGGAGCCGATTCCGGTTGAAGAATACATCAGCATAAACAGCATTCCGGTCTGAATCCAAAAAATAGTAACATCGGTCATGCCGTGGATGATAATTGCGGTAACCGCCGCAACAACCAAAATATTCATATTGCTGCAAATATTATTTTTAAACCGAAGCGCAAGCAGTCTCAATTGGATGAATCCATAAAGCCCAATGGCAGCCAGTCCGACAAAACCAAAATTCAGCAGCGTATCAAGCAGCAAGTTATGACAGTGGTAGGTTTTGTATCCTCCGAGCTGTTCACAGATCATCTGGTAAGATAACGCGCCGGTTCCCAGCAGCGGATGCTGGCGAATCCCTTTAATCGCGGTGGACCAGATGGAAAGCCTTTGCCCAACCGTATCATCAATGGCCTCGAGTCCCCTTGGGAACGCTTGCGGAAATGCGATTCCTACTGCCAAAAAAGCAGTTGCAATCAAAACCAGAGTTCCGATCAAGCGATATCTGCCTTTAAACAGCAGCATGGTGATCACCCCGCCCACCATCGCCACGCAGGCGGAAAAGCTCGCGCAAAGATAGAGGCCCACAAAATTAACCGCCATGACAGATAAATACAGCTTTTTATGGCGCGCGTTTGTAAAGATTCGGTATAAACAAATCATCACGATGAACTCAATCATCATTCCGTAATTATTCGCGTTATGGAACGTTGAAATCGGTCGATAGCTCGGCGCAGCTCCGTAAGCGGTAATTTTCTGATATATGGCGATAACAGCGCACCAGACGCTGGCAGCGCAGGATAAATCCATTACGCTGTTAAACAGCGGACGCGTCATCACGCTCCTGACATAAAACCCGCAGATTACAATCGCTAAAATCATGATCGCATAGATCATACCCCAAAAATTGTAATAGGTTGCGGACACAAAAAACGGTATGATTAAAAATCCCAAAAGATATTTGGTATAGGGGGCGGAAAAAGCCTTGGCTCTTGTTTTGCAGTTGATCATCGTCATCACTGCGATTGCGCCTGTTGCGGCAACGCTAAAATAAAAGGGAGTGAAGAGCGAAGCCGTCAGCAGAAGGACAATTAAGCTATCGGTATCCCTAACATAAGATTTCGCCTGAATTCTGGCGCTGCTTATAATATTCGTGATAAGGGTCAAGCCCCTTTCTTTTCTCATAATGGACAATTGCTATTCAGTTCATACCAGTCATAAATTATACCACAATATCCTTAGTTAACAAGATGTATAATCAATCGAATGTTACTAACAAACACAGTTGTTTTTGTTGTTATTGACGAATAATATTACAAAAATTTTAAGATTACGGCAAAGTTTGTTTTATTGTGTTTATATTCAGCCATAATAGTATTATAAAAACTGAAGCAAAAATACATCGGGGCGAGGTTCGTTATGAATGACAAAAATAAAACAGCCGGACTTTCCTCCGGGCAGGTAAAACAGCGAAAAAGAAAAAAAACAGTCAACAGCACAACCAGCCTGAAAACAAAGACCATCAAACAAATTGTAAAAGAAAATTTAATTACTCCCTTCAACATGATCAACGCGGTTTTAGCCGGACTGATTTTATTGGTCGGCTCCTATAAAAATTTGGTTTTTATGGGTTTAATTTTTATTAATATACTGATTGGAATCGTACAGGAAATCCGGGCGAAAAGAGCGGTGGACAAGCTCGCCGAGCTTTCAAATCCGAAAGCGGAGGTAGTAAGAAACGGAGAAAAGCACCGGCTTTCTGTGAACGAGCTGGTAATAGGCGATATTCTTCTGCTTGCGGCTGGAAATCAGGTTTACGCGGACTGCGTAATTTTGGACGGCGAATGCGAAATCAGCGAGGCTTTGATTAGCGGAAAATCGGAAATTATGGAGAAAAAAGCCGGGGACCACCTGCAAAGCGGATGTTTTCTCGGCAGCGGGAGCTGCCGGGCAGAAATTGAGCATATCGGCTCGGAAAATTATGTGGAACAGATTACCCATGAAGCGTTATCCATAGAAA
>JAEZWL010000106.1 GCA_023420245.1 Bacillota bacterium
GGCCGGAGGATTACGACTGCTGGTGGAATTTTATCACTCTGCCGAATGTAAACGAGCTTAATCCGCAGTATAACGAATATATCAACGGAAACAGCGGGATTATCCGGAAATGGATTGCAGACGGCGCGGGGGGCTGGCGGCTGGATGTCGCGGATGAGCTGCCGGATGAATTCCTTGATAACCTGCGCGCCGCCGCGAAAGCGGAAAATCCCGACGCCCTGGTTCTGGGCGAGGTCTGGGAGGATGCCTCCAACAAAATGGCCTACGGCTACCGCAGAAAGTATCTGCTTGGCAGTCAGCTGGACAGCGTGATGAACTATCCGTTCCGCAACGCGATACTGGGGTTCCTGACCGGAGCAGACTCCGCCGATATGATGGAGATTATTCTGGATATTCTTGAGAATTATCCTCCGCAGGTCACGCGCCTGCTGATGAATCATATTGGTACGCACGATACCGAGCGCGCGCTCACCGTGCTGGCAGGGGAACCCCTGCGCGGGCACGGCAGGCACTGGCAGAGCACCGCGCGGCTTTCAAAGGAGCGCCGGCGAAGCGGTTTGCGGCTGATGCGGCTGGCTTCACTGATGCAGTTTACCCTGCCGGGCGTACCGTGCGTCTATTACGGAGACGAAGCCGGTATGGAGGGGTACCGTGACCCGTTCAACCGTGCCTGCTACCCGTGGGGAAACGGGGAGAAGGAGCTGATTGCCTGGTATCAAAGGCTCGGAGAAATGCGGGCTTCCTGCACCGCCTTAAAGCAGGGCGGCTTTACCCCGCTGATTGCCGGAGACCGCTGCCTTGCTTATGTGCGATGGGATGAGAACGGAAGCCTGCTCTGCGCGCTGAATTCCGGAGAAGAGAGAAAAAAAATATCCTTACCGGGAGAATGGCAGCAGGCGCAGGTCTGGGTCGGTTCTCTGCCGAATGCGTATGGCGACCTTTTGCTGGAGCCTCAGGGCTGTGCCGTTTTGTACCTGAAGAAGGAACCCTTCGACACCGAAGCAGAAGAAACAGCCGCAACAGAGAAGGAAAGTCCAGCGTGCGGAGGAGGAGGAACATCGAGTGGGAACGTTTAAGCTCAGGAGAATAAAGAAGAGCGAAATTCCGGAAGCGATGGACCTTGTCTGGAAGGTTTTTCTGGCATTTGAGGCTCCCGGATACAACTCGGACGGAATCGCCGAATTCAGCAATTTTATTGACTGTCAAACCATGCTTGATCGGATGAACCATTCCCAGATCACGATTTGGGGAAGCTGGGACGGGAAGAAACTCGTCGGCGTTATCGCCACCCGCCTTCCGTGCCATATCTGCCTGCTTTTTGTAGACCCGGAATATCACCGTAAGGGAATTGCCGGGAGCCTGTTTCAAACCGCGCTGGATTATTATCGGGAGGACCCGGAGATTACGGACATGACGGTGAACTCCTCCCCCTACGCCAAAGAGGTTTACCATCGGTTCGGCTTCACCGACCTTGATGCGGAGCAGGAAATTAACGGAATCCGGTTTATTCCAATGAAGCTTACCTTTTAAAAGTGATGCCGACTCTTCTTCGCGGAAGAAAGGCTGGAAAAATGCCCTGCGCTTGCCTAATCGGCGGGCGCAGGGCATTTTAGGAAGAGATAGGTATAATCAAAAAATTTTATCTCTTGCCCCTCTCATTTCTCAGAGGCTGAAGGAGAGGGGGTTATTGGATGAGACAAGAGATAAAAGGAGTAAGTTAAGTAAAAGGGAACCATTCAGATCGTAATTTCCACGATGTTCCCGTCAGGGTCCAGCACGCTGCTTTCATAATAGCCGTCCCCGGTGATTCTTGGTCCCCTGAGAACGGTGTATCCGTCCTTGCGGAGCTTTTCAGTCAGCTCTTGTACCGCCGGGATATCTCCCACCGAAAAAGCGAAATGCGCAATCCCGGTACAAAATTCATCACGGGCAGTATCGTGGCAGCTCACGTTTGACATAAGCTCCAGGTTGGTTTCGGAGTCGAATTCAATAAAATAGGAGGAGAAGCCTTTTAGCTTGTTCACATAAAGTTGGTTGGCTTTGCCGTTAAAATACCTCGTATAAAAATCCTTTAATTCTTCCAGCTTACGGGTATAGATGGCTACATGGCAAATTTTCATAATTCCTCCCCGTTCCTGTATTTTGAAATCGTGTTACGCAGCGGAGTGAATTTCGCCGCCGGTCTCTTCTGCATAAACCCCCGGGAACCGACCGGTTTTCAGGTGATAGGAATTCCAGACGGAGCGCAGGACCTCATCAAGGAAAACGGTAAGGTAAACGGCGAAGATATCCATTTTAAAAGCGTACACCAGCGTGTAGGACAATGCAATAACAAAGCAGGTGCCGACTAGCTGGGTAAAAAGCATCCATTTGGTGTCGCCGAAAGCGCGGATTCCGGTTCCCGCCTGTACGCATACCGATTTGGGAAAAATCGCCACGCAGACCAGAATAAAATAGAACACGGAGCTGCTGACCAGCTGCTGGTCATTGGTAAAAAGATGAAGAATCTGTTTTGAAAACAGAACAAAAAAAGCAAAGACGACGGTAATAATGGAAAGATTATACAGGATGCTCTCCCGAATAATCGAGCGGGCTTCCTTTGGTCTTCCCTCCCCGATTTTATATCCGATTAGGGTGAGGCTTCCGCGCGCAATTCCGTCTGAGATTAGGAACGTCATACCTTCGATTGACGTAATGATGGTAAACATCGCCACCGCGGATTCACTTAATCCGTTCATCAGGCGAATGAGCATCAGGTTACCAAAGTGCCATGCCATTATTTCAAACCCCGCCGGCAGACCGAGCGCCATAATCTGTTTATATTGCTTGAACCTTGGATAAACCAGCTCCGTCAGCTTTGCCTTAATCGGAAGGCTTTTGGAAAGAAAAACATACAGAATCAGCACGACTGCGGAGGAAATATTAGAGATCGTGCTCGCAATGGCTGCCCCCTCGATTCCCAACCGGGGCAGACCGAGGTTACCGAAGATCAGGCACCAGTCCAAAAAGATGTTCATCACCACTTTATAGATGCCGGCATACATAATCGGTTTGGTTTTTCCGACCCCCTGCAGGGAGGCCTGAAGGGAGATATCCACACCGAAAATCAGCAGATACAGGCTGAGAATCTTCATGTAGCTGTCGCAGTAGTCGATCAGAGAGGACGATACGCCCATCGCGAAAAAAATGGTATTGGCAAGGAAATGCCACAAGATGAAAAGCAGAACGGAAAACACGGAGTTGAATACAATAGAGGTGTTCATATATCCTCGCGCCTGCTTAAAATCCTTAGCGCCCGCGCAGCGGGATATCAGGATAGTTAAACCGGTGGAAATCGAGATAATGACGGAAAGAGTCGCCTGATAAGGAAAGGACACGTTGCCGATCGCGGAAAGATACTCTGTTTTTAGGTTCCCGAGGAAGGCTCTGTTAATCAGGGTCTGTGCCTGAAAAACCATTCCTTGAATAATAATCGGGATGGCAATCGCGAAAATCTGCGTATGATATTTCTGGAAGGTGTCCGTTTTGCCGGAACAGCTCTGCATATAGATGATACCCCCGATATAGAATGGGATACACGCTTAATCTTATATCATATACTTTTAAAAGATAACAACAAAAGTATAAAACTAATTTGGTTCGCTGTCAATACAGAAAACAAAAATAAATGGTTGACATCATGCTAAAATATTGGCAGCAGTTTCAGTAATTTTAATGGAAATACTTATTCTGTGCAGAATCGCGGAAAAAAACTTGACTTTTGCCATGGTATCTAATATAATAGTAAAGCTGTCAGTGGACAGCCCCAATAGAATATGCGCTCGTAGCTCAGCTGGATAGAGTGCTTGACTACGAATCAAGAGGTCAGGGGTTCGAATCCCTTCGGGCGCGCCAAAAACCCGCATGAATGCTCATTTATTTGAGATCATGCGGGTTTTGTTTTGTCTGTTTTAATTCCTTGAAGCTGAATAAAATTGGATAATATCCACCTTTATGTCGTAAAAGTGTCGTACTAAATAATCCTCAAAAAAGCCGCATCTGTGCCGGTTACAGCACTACAGATGCGGCATTTGGTTTGGAAGACCTCTTAAAATATTATCGTTCGCCACTCTCTTCTTCTTTAAGCTGTTTTTGCAATTTTATCAACCAGTCAGGATTGTAACCGCTCTTGAAAATTATTTCGCCGTTGCGATATTCTGCTACATTGTCAAATCGGTTTTCATTGTCATAAAATTTGACTTCGTCGCAATAGGGAAGAATTCGGATTAAGTCATCAAACCGGTGATCAAATCTTCGGATGACATCTTGAGTCGGAATATTATGCCCGCCTTTTTCCACGCGGTTTTTAATGCGCTTGATGCTTTCGTCAGCGGAGCCAAGACCAACGTAAAAAAGATGAACATCATAACTGCAATTTTTTGCTCTTATTACAGTTCGTTCCACCATATGGCCGGACAAGGTTGTTTCTTGTGTAAAGGTGATCCCCCGTTTTATAAAGCTGTTTATTTTAGAGATAGCGATACGGGCAGCCTGATAGTTGTCTCCATTGTTTTCGTAGGCAAGCTTGTCCACGTCGATGATATATCCCAGATCGCTTCGTTCCGCTTTCAATACTCCGGTTAAACTAGATTTTCCAGCTCCGTTTACACCGCCGACAATTGTATAAACCTTCATGCGAATCCCTCCGGTTTCTTACCATCATTTTACTATAACCCAATACGATTTACAACTCTCAAAAACTCGAATTATGTTTCATCAATTTCCTCCTGTGTCATGCTGCCGAAAACGCTCATATCACTTTCAAACGGATTGTGTTCGGGAATATCCATTCCATCCAGCCCGAAACATAATTTTGTATCAGTCATTTACTTCGGAGCCGCCAAGTTTGCTTATATCACACGAAGTAGATATAATATGATTATCATGAAGGCTATTATAACAAACACTCTCTTAATCCATAAAATTTGAGTACTGCGCTCTCCATAATACTGAGGGCTCATATAATATCTTTCATCCTGGGTTTTGATTATTTGACCTCGATGAATCATACGGTTAATGATAAAGCTATGCCTATTCTCTAAATCTAATTCTGATAGATTTTTAGCTGTTTGCTCGTCAAATGCTTTGCCATCGGCAAAACGCCGCATGATTTTCGATTTTATCGCCGGCACAGGACTTACCATGAATAACACCACCTAATATAAAAATTATTCGCTGTTCATTACGCGAATTTCATTCCGCACATCTTATGGATAACCTAAAATGCCCCGGCGCTTTCCGGTTCTCTGTTACGCAGCTTCATGTTTTTCTTTAGGTCAAAGCTCAGCCATGGAGTTTAACTCATTTGGTTCATGTTAACTCCTTATCCCCTTCATGATAGTTACTCAACTTGGGAATAAAAACGGGTTGAGTATAGACAGCTTTGAGAAATTTCTTAAAGCTGTTTTTATTTTACCACAATATTATTTCTTTGCAACAAAATAAGCTAAAAATATTCATAGCTTAGAGCATCAAAAGCGAAGATATCCGTATCAAGGTTGACTACGCAAGGAAGTCATTGATGCAGTTGCATGGTAGGGAGAACCCCTCCGGCGGATTAGAGCGCAAACGGGAGCATATCAAAAAGGAATCCGTCGACTATCTCGATTATTACAGCAGCCGGCGCAGCAAGGCAAAACGAAAGGGCTTGCTGCCTGCACACAGACAACAAGCCCTTTCGCGGCTTAATTCAAATATTTGTCTAACCTTTGGGGTTCATTTCATTTTTTGTGCGTTGCTTTTTATGTATCAGACCTCAAACTCGGCATCCAAAAGCTCCTGCGTCGTTTTCAACCGGACAAAACGCCCGCTGAGCAAATCGTTGTGGTGGTCCAGAATCTGACCCGCCGGCATAATCCTGCTTTCAAAGGTGGTATGGGCATCCTCCGCCAAAATAGTATCGTAGCCCATGCTGTATGCCCGGCGACAAGTGGAGTCAATGCTGAGCTCCGTTTGCAGACCGGAAATAATCAGTTTTGAAATTCCCAGCCCCTGTAAAACCTCGTGCAGACCGGTATCATGGAACGCGTCCCAAGCCGGCTTCTCTACAACCGTCTCGCCGTCAAGCGGGCTGATCTCCTCACAGATTTTCCAGGTCTTTGAGCCCTTCGCAAATTCCTTTTCGGCGGTGTGCTGAACAAACACAACCGGGATGCCGGAGGCGCGTGCCCTTTCTAAAAGCGACTTTACATTATCCAAAACCAAATTTCCCTGAAAAGGGTACTTGTTCGGATACGCATACATGGCTTCCTGAACATCGATAATTAACAACGCTGATTTACTCACTTTGTTTCCCCCAGTTCCTTTAGTATTTTCTTATTCTTTTAAATGTCAACAAGAGAATAATCAGGCCCACAATAATTGCCAAAGAACAAAAGCCTTCCATAACCATCCCTCTTTTTCAATCATATTGCCGGATTACCTTTGCGTTTAAACGATGAGTTATACCTGCCCATTGATAAAAATTTTGTATAATTATTACCATTTAACCATAGGTGATTTATAACTAATGATAAGTTTAACACGATTTCTGATGTTTAACAAGGTAGAACCATAAATTGTAAAATCTCCGGGATCGCGTAAAAACAAGTCCCAAAAGTGTCTCTTCCAAAAATATAAGAACATTTGTTCTTGACAAGTGCTTTCTGTTTGTACTAGAATTAAAGTATGGAATTTCGCGAATGGAAAGGAGCACTATGAATTACAACGAATGGGGCACACAATACCTAAGAGAGGCACAGTGCATTAAAGATCATCTTACGCCCTTGCGCCAGCGGGCAAAAACAGCCCGAAACCGGGAGGCCGAGAAGCTGAACCGCCGGATTGCCGCAATGAACGAGATGTATCTGGATTGCCTGCACACGGGAAAATTCCTGACGGAAACCGGAGGGCGCCGATGAGGAGAAACGCAAACCTGAGCCTTGATCTTTTTGGGGACAGGCTGAATCTTCGGCAGGAGCTGGATGACGGAGGGGAACACCGCAGGATGCTTCAGTCTTTGCGCCGGGCAATGGACGGCGAACTGACAGAACGGCAGAAAGAGTGTATCCGCCTGCGGTATATGGAGGGCAAAAGCGTAAATGATGTGGCGGAGATACTCGGGATTACCGCCGGAACCGCCTCCAGACATCTGAAAAAGGCGCGCAGCCGCCTTGGTACGGTAATGAGCTATTCCTTTACCCGGCTGCAATGAACGAACGGACAGGCAGGTTGCCTGTCCGTTCGTTTTGTTCCCGCATATCAGTTCTCGGGCGATACCGAAACAGAATTGTTTTGATCAGGATGTGGAATGTTAAGATTATTTTAAAAAAAGTCTTGACCTTAACACGCTGAGAAGGCTTATGATAAGAGAGAACTAGTTCAAACCAATTCCAAAGGAGATTTTTATGCTTACCATTGGCGAGTTTTCGCGATTATGCCATGTTTCCTCCCGTATGCTTCGGTATTACGACGCGATCGGTCTGCTGAGACCTGCCCATACCGGTGCGGAAAACGGATACCGCTACTACGATTCCGCGCAGCTGCCTGCCGTAATGCAGATTGAAACCCTGAAAGGCTATGGCTTTCCGCTCTCTGAAATAA
>JAEZWL010000133.1 GCA_023420245.1 Bacillota bacterium
TTCACCGCATATACTGCGGCATCTCAGCGTGCATCTAACAATGCACTCTCACTTAACGGTGAGATTCCGGGCTCGCTTACTTGGAACATTCCGTTCAGCCGCCTGCTCCGGGGTGATTTCCTACAAACTCCGTACCGCCTCGCACCAACCGGCGGCTCTCTGAAAACGGGAAGGATGTATTCTGTCCCCATCCACGCATTTAAAATTATTATTTATTATAATATTCTACTGAGCGCAACTTGTCAAGCATTTCTGAAAATATATTTCTATTTTGTCTTAAACAAATTGTTTTTTTATTCTATTCATTTAAAATTTATAAAATTCCCGCCTTACCTATCGCATCAATATCCCGATATATTGTGCGAACCGACACTTCAAAGCGTTCCGCTAATTCTTTCGATTTTACCCTTGGCTTGTTCATGAGACAAGTTAAAATTCCGAGCATCCGGTCAGTCTTCATAACATCACACTTCCATTCATTGTGATAATAACAAAGCTTTCTCCGCCATGTCAACTCCATTTGACAGTGCTGTTCGATAAAAAGAAAGCTTGTATTCTTATACGAAAAATTAATATAATTTTGTATAGGAATTACAAAACAGAACTTTTACTGTTGACACCACTTTAAAGCGGTGCTACTATAATTTACAAAAGAAGAATATGGCAAATGCAATGAACAGGCAACAACCGGGTATCCTTTGCGCAGAGAGCCGTTGGGTGGTGTAAAACGGTCAAAGGGCTCTGAGCCAAATCCCCTGCGAGCAGTCAGCTGAAAGCGCAAACCAGTAAGCGCGACCGGTATTCTACCGTTACAAAGAAGCGTGTTGGGCGATGCCTGATACGGCTGAGCGGCCGTTCTTACGGCAACCGGAGTGGTAACGCGGAGATTCTTCCCCGTCTCTGAAATTTTCAGAGACGGGGAATTTTGTTTATTTGCGCCGTATTCTCAAAAATAGAAGAAAGAGGAGACAGAACATGAATGGTTTAAGCATCATCGGAATCTCTATCGTTTGCCTTGCCTGTGCCTATCTTTTTTACGGCAGATGGCTGGCCAAAAAGTGGGGCATCGATCCCAACGCAAAGACCCCGGCATACACGCATGAGGATGGTCAGGATTTTATTCCTACCCCGAGGGCAGTCGTATTCAGCCACCAGTTTTCCACAATTGCCGGTGCGGGACCGGTAACCGGCCCCATTATCGCGGCAATGTTCGGCTGGCTGCCCGCGTTGCTTTGGATTTTGGTCGGCGGCATTTTCTTTGGCGCGGTGCATGATTTCGGTGCTTTGTATGCTTCGGTAAAAAGCGAGGGGAAATCCATCGGGCTCATTATTGAAAAGTATATCGGCAAAACCGGAAAGCGACTGTTCCTGACCTTTTCCTGGCTCTTCTCCCTTTTGGTTATTGCGGCTTTTGCGGATATCGTCGCAAGCACATTCAACGGCTTTACACCCGAGGGAGCCGCAAGCGCCCCGAACGCGGCGGCAGGCTCTATTTCCATGCTCTATATTGTCGGAGCGATTCTGTTCGGAGTCTTTATCAAATATGTAAAGCCGAATCAAGGTGTTATGTTCGCGGTCGGACTTGTTCTTTTCTTTGCGATGATGGCCGGCGGCATTGCCCTGCCGATTTACGCGGGAAAAATGGCTTGGATGGGCATTATTTTCGCATACATATTTCTGGCCGCTGTTCTTCCAATGTGGATTCTGATGCAGCCCAGAGACTACCTCAGCTCGTTCCTCCTGATTTTTATGATTATCGGAGCGGTCATCGGGGTAGTGGCGGAAAATCCGAGTATGAATCTTCCGGCTGTTACCAGCTTTACGGTAGACGGCAAAATGCTCTTTCCGACGCTGTTTGTCACGGTCGCCTGCGGCGCGATTTCCGGCTTTCACAGTCTTGTATCTTCCGGAACCTCCTCCAAGCAGGTCAAAAATGAAAAAGATATGCTGACCATTGGCTACGGCGCCATGGTGGTGGAATCCCTGCTTGCCGTGGTCGCTCTGGTCGTTGTGGGCGCGGCGGCGAAAAACGGCGTGATGCCGAAGGGTACGCCGTTCGTAATTTTCTCCACAGGGGTTGCCCAATTCCTGGCGAAGCTCGGTTTGCCGATGTTCGTGGCGCAGTGCTTCATGACCATGTGCGTTTCCGCGCTCTGCCTTACCACACTCGATTCCGTCGCCCGCATCGGCAGAATGTCTCTGCAAGAGCTGCTGTACGCACCGGACGGGAAGGCACACTCATCCTTTGCAAAGGTAATGACGAATAAATATGTATCTACTATTGTAACCTTATTCTTCGGATTCCTGCTTTCACTGGGCGGCTACAACAACATCTGGCCGCTGTTCGGTTCCACAAATCAGCTGCTTGCCGCTCTGGTTTTGATCGCGCTTTCCGTGTTCCTTAAAACAACCGGACGCAAGGGCTGGATGCTCTGGCTGCCCATGTGCATCATGCTGGTCGTAACCTTCACCGCCTTGATTCAGGCGGCATACGGGATTTGCATGAAGCTGTTTGTTACCGGCGGATTCGTTTTCCTGACCGACGGCTTACAGCTGATTATGGCAATCCTGCTGATGGTGCTTGCCGTGATGGTTGCGTTCCACAGCTTTAAAAAGCTGTTCGGCAAAGAGGCGCGGAAAGAGGCCGCCTGATTCTGATATCCCCAATTGCAATGGGCTGAAACGAAATGCTTCAGCCCTTTTTGTTTTTTCAGGCGAAAACTCCCGGCTGTGCTGGGAGTTCCGAAAAAGCAAGACCCCCGGCTATGCTTACGCAATATACCCCTACTTCCGGAATATGAAAAGGCTGTCTCCTTTCGATAGGAAACAGCCTTTTGCTTTGATTTAAACTGATCACACAGCGCCGAACAATTGATTGATAACTACCTGGGATTCCTCATCCGCCAGAGCGAGGATACTGTCTCCCTGCTGAATCTCGGTATCGCCGCGCGGAATAATCGTGGTTTCGCCCCGGAAGATAGAAATGAGCACCGCGTTGGATGGAATCACCAAATCCTTAATCGCTTTATGAACCGCCTCGGAGTTCGCGTCGACATAAACCTGTACAATTGAATAATCACCCCGGTTGATTTTCAGAAGCGTCAGGATATTTTTTAAATCGATTCCTTCGATGACGAGGTGCGCCATCAAATCAGCCTGATTCAGACCAACGTCAACACCCATTCCGGCATTGAACATCCATGTATTTTTGGGGTTATTCACACGCGCGATGACACGCGGAACATTGAACTCAAATTTTGCAACGGTGGAAGCGACCAGATTGGTTTCGTCCGCCCCGGTTACGGCAGCCACCACATCAGCACCCGCAATTCCGACGGATTCCAAAAGGGTGGGGTCGGTACCGCTGCCATGAACCAGACATTCCTTCGGAAGCTCCTTCAACAGCTTTTCATAAACCGATTCCCGGTTTTCAATCACCTTTACCGTACATTTATTCTGAAGCAAAAGGTTCGCGAGATATACACCAACCTGACCCCCGCCCACAATAATTACTTTCATTTTAATTCCCCTCCGTTTCAGACCATGCCAACCATGGATTTTAATTTTTTCACCGATGTGGACAGCGCCGCGATATAGATTACATCATGCTTATGCAAAGCCGTACCCATCGTCGGCAGAAAGGTTTTATTCTCGCGGCTGATTGCCACAACCTGAATTTCACCCAAAACCGTAAGCTCGTTCACCGTTCTGCCGATGAGCAGAGCCGGCGTTTCCAGCCGAATCATCTCTACATTGCTGTCGCCAAGCGTTAAAATGCTGTCGAGCTGACCGTAGCTGAGCATCTCGATGGTGCGTTGAACGCCCCACGTGGTGGTGGAAATGGTCTGAATGCCGAGAGTACGGTAGATTTCCGCTCTGCGCGGGTCATACAGTCTGGAAATGACGCGTGGAACCTTATAAATATTTTTGGATATCCTTCCGATCAGCGCGTTTGTTTCATCACTCTTGCTGCAGGCAACAATTGCATCGGCCAGATGAATTTGCGCCTGCTCCAGAATATCCCGGTCGAACCCGATGCCGACGATTGTCTCTCCTTTAAAATCCTTGCCAAGCAACTCAAACGCTTCCGGATTGTTATCAATCACGGTGACGCGATGCCCCTTCTTAATCAGACTGTTTGCCAGTCCGGCGCCTAATTTGCCACATCCGACGATAATAACTTTCATGATTGTTTCCCCCCATTGTCGATTTTTGTACCATGATACCAACGAGAAACTGCCTTTCTAATTTCATCCAGCAAAACAATTGGGATAGGACAAAGAACGAGGAAAATCCATTCTTTTATTCCGATCGGAGCTGTCTGGAAAACCGCTTGCAGGAACGGTACGTACATGATTGCGGATATGAGCAATACTTCAAAAACGATACCCCGTATGACACCCTTGTTGGTAAACAGCCCGACTTTGAATATTGACTGCCGCTCGGTACGGACGCACTGCACCACGCCGATCTGGCAGAAAACGATGGAGGCAAGCGC
>JAEZWL010000195.1 GCA_023420245.1 Bacillota bacterium
GGTAAAGGATGCTCCCCACCTCGACGGTCAGTACGCCGCTTTTGGCAAGGTTACGGAAGGTATGGAGGAAGCCGCCCGAATCGTATCCGCAAACCGCGACCGCAACGACAGACCCCTGGAAGACGAGGTTATGGAAAAGGTTACGGTCGATACCTTAGGGGAAGAGTACGGTGAACCGGAAAAATATTAAGAAGACAGGAGACCATCAAGTAATTGTTTCGTAAATTTATTCATTACTATAAGCCATATCGTGGAATTTTTTACTTTGACATGTTCTGCGCGTTGATTGTATCTGCAATCGACGTCGCCTTTCCGCAAATCTTAAGCTGGCTGACGAAAGGCCTGTTCGCACAAAGCGCTCAGATGATTCTAAACAGCCTGCCTTGGATTGGAGCCGCCCTTTTGGGAATGGAGCTGGTTCGCCTCGGCTGCCAGTATTACATAACCAGCTGGGGGCATATCATGGGCGCAAGAATGGAAAGCAATATGCGTCAGGATCTGTTTGACCATCTGCAGCGCCTTTCCTTCTCCTATTACGATAAGAACAACACCGGTGAGATGATGAGCAAGCTGGTTTCGGACTTATTTGATATCAGCGAGCTGGCGCACCACGGACCGGAAAACATTATTATATCATTCTTAAAAATAGCAGGCAGTTTTATCCTGATGATGACCATTAATGTGCCGATGACACTCATCCTGATGCTTATGACACTCCTTATGATTGCCTTCTGCGTGGAGAAAAACAAGAAAATGCGCGCTGTTTTTCTGGATAACCGCAAAAAGATTGCCAGTGTCAACTCACAGGTACAGGATAGTCTTGCGGGAATCCGCGTCGTCAAAAGCTTTGCAAACGAAGAATTGGAGCGGGATAAATTTCAAAAAAGCAATTTGAAATTTTTGGATTCTAAAGTAAGCAGCTACCGAATCATGGGCACCTTTCATGCAGGAACTTCATTTTTTGAAGGACTTCTGTTTCTGGTCGTTCTGGTAAGCGGAGGACTTTTTATTGCGCAGGGTTCCCTGCGGCTCAGCGATTTGGCGGTATACGCTTTGTATATCAACATTATTATCAACCCGATTGATATCCTGATTCAGTTTACCGAACAGTTTCAAAAGGGCTATTCGGGGTTCCGCCGTTTTATTGAAGTGGTGGAAACGAAGCCGGAAATTGTGGACAAGCCGGGCGCGGCAGAATTGGAAGATGTCAGCGGAGGCATTGAATTTCAAGACGTTTCCTTCCGTTACGAGCAGGATAGTTACGTCCTTGAACACATCAATATTACGATCGGCGCAGGCAAAACCGTTGCGCTGGTCGGTCCCTCCGGCGGCGGAAAGACCACACTTTGCTCCCTGCTCCCCCGCTTTTATGAAGTGACGGAAGGCCGCGTACTGATTGACGGACATGATGTGAGGGATATGAAGTTAAATTCCCTGCGCAATTCGATTGGTATCGTGCAACAGGACGTTTACATGTTCGCCGGCAGCATCAAAGAAAATATCGTCTACGGAAAGCCGAATGCCACGGACGAAGAAATTGTTGCGGCTGCGAAAAACGCAAATATTCATGATTTCATCATCGGGCTTGAGAACGGGTACGATACTTATGTCGGGGAACGCGGCACACGACTGAGCGGCGGTCAGAAGCAGCGACTTGCAATCGCGCGCGTGTTTTTGAAAAACCCGAGGATTCTGATTCTTGACGAGGCGACCAGCGCTCTGGACAACGAAAGCGAGCGAAAAATTCAGGCCTCTTTGGAAAGGCTGGCGAAAGACAGGACAACTATCGTCATCGCGCACCGACTCAGCACCATCCGCAATGCGGATGAGATTATTGTAATTGGTGACGAAGGCATTCTGGAACGGGGCAATCATGAATCGCTGTTAAAAGAAAACGGCGTTTACGCCAAATACTATAATATGCAGTTTGAAGGACTTCACGATTAATCGCAGAATCACCCCGCCGCTTACGGGTCGTACCGTAGGCAGCGGGGTGATTCCTTTGCGTTATTATTTTTCTACGCCGTCTTTGGTAACTCTGGCGTGAATAATTGGAACCTTCGGCGGTTCTTTATCGTTGATAGTGATTGCGCTTTCAAAAAGCGTTTCGGCGCTTCTGCATTTCTCCTGAGAATCGGAATAAAAGGTTGCAATGGTATCGCCAGTCTTTACACCGTCACCGATTTTTTTATGAAGGATGATTCCGGCGCTGTAATCTATAGAATCCTCTTTCTTCTCTCTGCCTGCGCCCAGCTCGACGGAAGCAATTCCGCATTGCTCCGTATTCATGGAATACAGATATCCGCTATGTTGAGCGAGTACCTGATATTCCGCCTTTGCTTTTGTAAACTTTGCGTTATCCTCCAGAACCGAAGTATCGCCGCCCTGTGCGGAAACCATTTCTTTCAGTTTTTCAAATGCTTCCCCGTTTTTAATCTGATTCCGCGCCATATTTCTGCAATCCTCCATGCTTCCCTTATTGGCTAAGAACAGCATGTTGGCGGCAAGCTCAACGCAGATTTCTGTTAAATCTCCGGGTCCGTTCCCTTGCAGGGTACGGCAGACCTCTATAATCTCCAATGAATTGCCGATTGCATTCCCCAGCGGGCGATCCATGTCGGTAATGAGGGCAATTGTTCTGCGACCTACATGCTCCCCAATAGAGACCATCGCCTGCGCGAGACGGATGGAATCTCCCTCCGTTTTCATAAACGCGCCGCTGCCGGTTTTTACATCCAGAAGAATGCAGTCGGAACCGGCGGCGATTTTTTTACTCATAATACTGGAGGCGATGAGCGGAATGCTCTCAACCGTTGCGGTTACGTCGCGAAGGGCATACAGCTTTTTATCGGCCGGAACCAGATTACCGGACTGCCCGATCACGCTGACGCCGACTTTACGGACGATATCAAAGAACTTTTCGCGGTCGATCGAGGTCTGCATTCCGGGAATGGACTCCATTTTATCCACAGTCCCTCCGGTATGTCCAAGCCCGCGCCCGCTCATCTTGGCGACGCGCACGCCGAGGGAGGCCACGATGGAAGAAATGACCAGTGTGGTTTTATCCCCCACACCGCCGGTGCTGTGTTTATCTACCTTGATTCCGTCGATGGACGAGAGATCGACCATTTCGCCGGAATGCGCCATGCACAGGGTCAGCTCTGCGGTTTCCCGCTCCGTCATACCCTTGAAATATATTGCCATTAACAAGGAGGATACCTGATAATCCGGGATTTCACCCTTTACATAGCCGCTGATAAAATAGGCGATTTCCTCTTTGGTAAGCTCCCCGCCGTCGCGTTTTTTTGCAATAATATCGTACATTCTCATTTTATTCACCCGCCTTACAGATTTGCGCTGCTGAACCCAAGCGGCAGCAGCTCGCAAAGCTTATAGATTTTCCAATGCTCCGGACCATCTGCTAAAATTATTTCAAATTCCTCCGGACTGCAAAACTCCATCATGACCTGACGGCAGACGCCGCACGGCGGGCAGTATTTGTGGATTGCTTCCTCTTTCCTGCCGCCTACAATCGCAATTGCGGCAAAATCCCGTTCCCCCTCGCTGACCGCCTTGAAAAAAGCCGTACGCTCCGCGCAATTGGTTGGCGTATAGGTTGCGTTCTCAATATTACAGCCCCGATAGATTTTGCCCTCTTTCGTAAGTAAGGCGGCTCCGACATGAAATCCGGAGTATGGGGTATAAGCCATATCGCGCGCCAAAATCGCGGCATTCACCAATTTCCCGTAGTCAATCATCCTTCTCCTTCTTTCTTAAGACAGAATTGAGGAACGACTGTTGCCGCTCCTCAACTGAATGAATTATTATATTCAACTGAAAGACTTAATAGCCCTGCGCCTGCTCGTTTTTAAGAATCTTGATAATTCTACTGGTACCTAAGCGGGAGGCACCAAGAGAGATAAACCTTTCCGCGTCGTCAAGCGTTTGGATACCTCCGGCAGCCTTAATCTTGACGTTCGGTCCGATATGCCTGGCAAAAAGTGCCACGTCTTCAAAGGTCGCTCCGGCTGTGGAGAAGCCAGTCGAGGTTTTAATATAGTCCGCGCCGGACTGCGTGACAATTTCACACATTTTGATCTTTTCTTCTTCGGTAAGGAGGCACGTTTCCACAATCACCTTCAGAATATGGTTTCCGCACTCTGCTTTGATCTGCCTGATTTCGTCCAGCTGCAAATCATAGCGTCCGTCCTTGATATACCCGATATTGATGACCATATCGATTTCATCCGCGCCGTTATCAATCGCGTCTTTCGCTTCAAAAACCTTTGCGGCGGTTGTAGAGTATCCGTTAGGGAACCCGATTACCGTACAGACAGCCATCTTATCCTTCACATAGTCCTTTGCCCATTTTACATAAGCGGCAGGAATGCAGACCGATGCAGTATGATACTTTACGGCATCGTCGCAAATCTGCTTTATTTCATCCCAGGTTGCAGTCTGGGTGAGCAGGGTATGATCTACCTTACTCAGAATTTCCTGATTATCCAAAATCTTTCACCTTATCTTTCTTTTGTTACCAATAACAAATGCGGGATATGCTCAGAATATATTCTAAACCATTTGCATGGTCGCCTGATACGGATGCGCACAGATGATTAACGGCTTCCTTTTTCATACGGGATGCCGTCCGCTTTCGGGGCGACAGAGCGACCTACAAACACAATGAGCACAACAATGGTCAGAATATAAGGCAGCATCGCAAGGATTTGGGAGGGAACAGCAAAGCTGCCTCCACCTAATATCACAGTGAGCGCCTGAGCAAAACCGAAGAGCATGCAGGCACCGTACGCGCCAAACGGCGTCCATTTTCCAAAAATAACAGCTGCCAGCGCGATGAACCCCTGCCCGCTGATTGCGGTAGGCGTAAACTGGGAAATGATCGCCAACGTCATGGAAGCGCCGCCGAAGCCCGCCAGAATTCCGGAAACAAGCACACACAGGTAACGGGTCAGGTTGACGTTGATTCCGAGGGTATCGGCTGCGGCGGGATGCTCCCCGACCGAGCGGACATGGAGACCCCATTTGGTTTTATAGAGGAAGAACCACAAAGCTGTCGCCGCGATCAAAGCCAGCACAACTGTAATATCCACATTGAGATTTTTTAGGGTACTGCCGGAAAACGCGTCTGCCCCAAACAGCTTTGGCAGAGTTTTCGCCGGTAATGTCATGGTTGCCTTATCAAACAGAAGGCGGCAGAAAAACAAGGCAAAACCGGGACCGATCAGGTTGATGGCGATGCCGGATATCGTCTGATCCGCCTTGAAGGTAACAGAAGCCACCGCATGAAGAAGAGCGATCGCGCCCCCTGCCGCTCCCGCCGCGAGAAAGCCCATCCACGGATTGCCGGTAAAATAGCTGACGGCTGCTCCGGTGAACGCGCCGACAGTCATCATCCCTTCAATTCCGATATTAACTACCCCGGAGCGTTCGGATATCACGCCGCCTAGAGCACCGAACACCAGAGGGGTTGCGTACATAAGCGTGATGCCGATTAACAAAAATATGTCAAATTTATTTTGCATGGTTTGTACCCCTCTTTTCCAATCTGTCCGCAAACAAAGGCACAATTTTGGTGAGCGCCACAAAGAACACAATCGTACCGATCATGATATTAATGATTTCAGTCGGCGCACCGACATCCTGCTGGACACTTTGACCCCCATACAGCAGACCGCCGAATAAGAGACCCGCAAAAATACATCCGATTGGAGACGAACCGGCAATCAGCGCCACTGAAAGCCCGTTGAACCCGTTATTCTCAAACGCCGCCATTGTGGAAATCTTGTGTGGCGAGGTCCCCGTGATCGCCAGCGCACCCGCCAGACCGGCCAGCGCACCGGCAATAATCATCGCCTGCGTCACATTCCGATTGACGTTGATTCCGGCAAATTCCGCCGCGTCACGGTTAAATCCTACCGAACGAAGCTCATAGCCCTTGGTTGAACGGTTTAGTAAAATAGAAATCACGACTGCCATCAGCACCGCAATCAGGATGCCGAAGTTGACATCCGTTTTCAGCATGACCTCATACAGCCATTTATGCGGCTTCAATGCTTCCATGCCTGCATCGGACATTTTCCAATTTGGCAGGAGCATGGTGTAGCTGGAGGCATTCACCGGCAGGGAGCTGGTGGAATTCGGCTGATGGTA
>JAEZWL010000024.1 GCA_023420245.1 Bacillota bacterium
AAGGGTTTCCGGATTTTTGGAAAAAGACCAGTTTGATCAGGTCGAAGTCATGCGTCTGGCAACCCAATTCATAAAGTGAAATAGGAAAGTGAGGCAACTGGAATGCAAGAACATAACATTCATCGCAAAAAGTATTCCGTCGCGTTCATCATGATCGGTGCCCTTCTGTTTGCGTTCGGCATAGCCTTTGGCATGGCGGAACCGGCGCTGAAACTGCAAAAGGTGATTTTTGACCTGCCGTGGATTATTGCGGGCATCGGTGTCATTGTCGCGATCTACGGAATTACGCAGTTCATACGCTCTGATAGCCTTGGAAACGTAGAAATTTCCAGAAAAACTGCGAAAGCATTTTTAACAAACAATGCAATCATTCTGGCACTTTTATTGCTTGTTGTTGTAATCTGTTTTATTGAGCCGCGTTTTATGCAATTCCGCGTTTTACTCGATATTCTGACCATGTCGTCCACTAGGCTGATTATCGCGCTCGGCATCTGCTTTACCCTGCTGATTGCCGGTACCGACCTTTCCGCCGGGCGTATGGTGGGGCTGGCAGCCGTTATCTCCTGCTCCATGCTGCAAACTCCTGATTACGGAAACCGGTTTTACCCGAATCTGCCGCAGATTCCGGTAGCAATTCCGATTATCCTGGCAATTCTTGCCTGTATGGTTTTTGGTGTTCTCAACGGTTTTTTGGTGGCAAAATATGACATGCACCCGTTCATCGCGACACTGGCAACACAGGTTATCATCTACGGAACAACTTCCCTGTATTTTGATATGCCGCCCAACAACTCCCAGCCAATCGGCGGAATCCGCCCCGATTTTTCCGCACTCGGCTTGACAAAGCTGTTTAACAAGTTTTCTGTTTTGATCCCGATAGCATTGGTTTTTACAGCAATCATCTGGTTTGTACTCAACAAAACCGTATTCGGTAAAAATGTTTATGCAATCGGCGGCAACCGCGAAGCCGCAGTCGTTTCCGGCGTCAATGTTTTTAAAACCATCATGGGAATTTTTATTCTCGCTTCCCTGCTCTACGGCATCGGCGGCGTGCTTGAGGCGGCAAGAACCGCCGGCGCCACCAACCAGTACGGCACGGGTTATGAGCTGGACGCCATCGCGGCCTGCGTGGTCGGCGGCGTATCGCTCAACGGCGGTGTCGGTAAGGTCGGCGGAATCATTTCAGGCGTTCTGATTTTTACCGTTATTCAATACGGCCTTCAGTTCATCAACGTATCGCCAATGTGGCAGCAGGTATTCAAAGGTATTATTATCGCGGTAGCTGTTGCAATTGATCTTTCCAAATACCGTAAGAAATAAAGTGTTCTTATTTTTTGAGCCAACTTTTTAAGTTGGCTCTTTCTTTTTTTTGTAAAAATGATATAATTAAAATGTTAGATTATAAAATCATTTATATAGTAGTGCCGCTGTATTTATATCGGCCGAAAAAATCCGGTTCTCCGAAAATGAGGTTACATCTATGTCTTTATACCGCATTATTCTGGCAGATGATGAAGAAGAAATCCGCGACGGCATCAAGCGTAAAATTGACTGGGCAGGAAATGGATTTGATCTGGTAGGATCGGCTGAGAATGGGCAGGAAGCGCTCGAAATGGCTGAGAGCCTGCATCCCGATGTGGTCATGACCGATATTAAAATGCCATTTATGGACGGCTTGACGCTTGGCAAACGTCTTTCAGAATTGATGCCGGGAGTCAAAATTGTGATCTTTTCGGGATTTGATGACTTCGAGTATGCCCAGAAAGCCATTCAGATTAGCGCCGCGGAATATATTCTCAAACCGATCAATGCAGCGGAGCTCACCGCCGTGCTGAAAAAGCTGAAAGCACAGTTGGACGGCGAATTTGCGCAGAAGCGCGACCTTGAATTGCTGCGCAAGCACTACCTCAACAGCCTTCCGGTTTTACGGGAGCAATTTTTCACAAGGCTCATGGACGGCCGCATCTCGCAGGAACGTATCCGGCAGCAGGCCGCATTGTACGACGTCGATTTGTCAGGCAACTTTTGGACGGTTGCGCTTGTTCATTATGATAACGACGAGCGCGAAAACACGCCGATCAGTGACAGCGAGCTGATTCCGCTGTCGCTCAAACAGCTGATAGACGAGAGCCTGCGCCGTTACAGTTTTAAAAGTCTTATTTATAATGATAACGTGGCTGTCATCGCCAGTTTTGAATCTCGCAGCCAGATTCTTGCTCTCATTAACGACATGAATCAGGTCTGTAAGCTGGCAAGGCGGTTTTTGGAGCTGACCCTTACCGTTGGGGTCGGCACACCTTGTTCCGCGCTCACCGACCTACATTTTTCCACATCCGGCGCCCGCACAGCGCTGGATTATCGGGTACTGATGGGCCGGGGCAAAACGATTTACATAGACGATGTGGAGCCGGATCCCACCGGGCTCCTGCAATTTGATGAACAAAGCGAGCGCAGTCTGGTTTCCGCGATCAAACTCGGCACACCGGATGAGATCATCCGCGCCGCGGAGCAGTTTATCGGGCAGTTTAAAGCTGTGCGCCTTTCGTTGGGCCAATACCAGCTCTATCTGATGGAAATGATGGCGGAGCTGCTGCGCGTAATCCGCGCCTATCAGATCGATCCGTCCGAAGTGTTCGGAAAAGACTTCGACGGCAATTTTCATCTTACCCAGTTTAAATCTCCCGATGAGCTGTGGGGCTGGTTTTCGGAAACCTGCCTGAAAATCAGCTCTTTGATTCGGCGTGAACGCACAAACTCCACTAAAGCAATGGCGGACAAGGCCCGGCAATTTATCGCTCAGAATTATCAGAACCCCGATATCTCCGTGGAAATGCTGTGCGATCATCTGCATGTCTCCCCCGCTTATTTTTCTACCCTGTTCAAAAAAGAAACCGGCATGAGCTTTGTCACCTATTTGACCAATGTACGTATGGAGGAAGCCATCAAGCTGCTGTCCACCACCGAAGATAAAACTTACGAGATATCGCTTAAAATCGGCTATACGGAACCAAATTATTTCAGCTATGTGTTTAAAAAGCAATTCGGTATGTCGCCCACCCGGTATCGCGGCAGCAAGGGTGAGTAAGATGTCCGATACACTGAAAAACAGGTTCCGGCAGCTTGTGAAATCCTATCAAAAGCGCAGCATTCAGTTTATGATCTCGCTGTCATTCACGGTTGTCGCTATGGCGGGAATGGTTTTTTTGGGGATGGCCTTGTACCTGCGGTTCACCTCCGCCACAGAAACCATGC
>JAEZWL010000059.1 GCA_023420245.1 Bacillota bacterium
AGTACGATAAATTATCCATTAATCTTACCAATTACGAGCTTCGCGTAAACGGCGTGCAGGTGGATACGCCGCCGAAGGAAATGGAACTGATTTACCATCTGGCGAGCAACCCGAACCGCGTGTTTACGCGGGATCAGCTGCTGGACGAGGTATGGGGCTTTGATTATTACGGAGACAGCCGTACCGTTGACGTTCACGTAAAACGCCTGAGAGAAAAGCTGGAGGGTGTTTCTGAAAAATGGGCCTTAAAAACCGTTTGGGGCGTTGGCTATAAGTTTGAATTGAAAGAATAACCGTCGCGTTAGAATGTAGGTGCGCTTTGAATGCATAAAACCCTGTTTAAAAAATATTTGAGCATTACCTCGTTGATCATTGCAGGAAGCTTCTTTATTCTGAGCGTGGTGATGCTGGTGTTTGTTTCCGGCTACTGGCAGTCGGAAAAAAGAGACCTGCTGATGAAAAACGTACAGAGCGTTGCGGATATTGCCGCAGACAGCGTAACCTCTGTGGAAAACGATGTTTACACCATCCACACCGAGCGGATGAAGATGTTTATCGAAGCTTTTTCGGATAATATTGACGCGGATATCTTTGTTACCAACCTTAGAGGTCAGATTGTGATTTCGGCTTATAACAAGGATACCAAAGTAAATGAAACTCAAAAAGTCAGCAAGGATATCCTGAACAAGGCGCTGTCCGGTCGTTACAGCGGGCAGGGAACGATGGAGGGAATGTACGACAAGATCTATTACTCGGTCGGTGTTCCGGTGATCGTTGACGGTCTTGACGGAAGCAAGGTTACCATAGGAGCGGTTTTTGCCGCTTATAATGTGGAATCCTTTAACACGTTCCGCTGGGATATCATCCGGGTGTTTGTATTCGCCGCACTGGCGGCGTTTTGCGCGGCGTTTTGCGCGGTTTGGCTGTTTTCCTATAAGCTGGTGCGCCCTCTGCGGGATATGGCCGCCGCCGCGCACGCATTCGGAGAAGGAAATTTTGCCGTTCGTGTTCCGGTTACCAGCCATGATGAGATTGGGCTGCTTGCTTTAGAGTTCAACAATATGGCCAGTTCTCTCGCTTCGGGCGAAAGCGTAAGACGCAACTTTATTGCCAATGTTTCTCACGAGCTGAAAACGCCGATGACTACGATCGCCGGGTTTATTGACGGAATTCTCGATGGAACAATTTCACAGGATAAGCAGCCCTATTATTTGAATATCGTGTCGCAGGAGGTTAAGCGCCTTTCGCGGCTGGTTCGCACAATGCTCGATCTTTCGCGCATCGACAGCGGGGAATTTCATCTGCGCGCGGCGCGGTTTGATTTGACCAATACGATACTCATCGCGTTATTATCGTTTGAAAAGGCAATTGACGATAAAAAATTGGAGATCCGGGGTCTTGAAAACGCGGAGAGTCTGTTTGTGGACGGCGACCCGGATATGATTCATCAGGTGGTATATAATCTGATTGAAAACGCGGTGAAGTTTACCAACGAGGGCGGGTATATTCAAATCGCGATTACCAATAAACCGGACCGGACCACAGTCGCGATTCGGAACAGCGGGGCGGGAATCGCGCCCGACGAGCTGCCCTTGATTTTTGAACGCTTCTATAAAACAGACAAATCCCGCAGCCAAGATAAAAACGGTATGGGTTTGGGGCTGTTTATTGTAAAGACTATTATCAAGCTTCATGGCGGCGATATCAACGTGACAAGTGTGATGAACGAATTCTGCCAGTTTGAGTTCTGGCTTCCAAAGCTGAGTGAACTGGCGAAAACAACGGCGGAGGAACTGCCGGAGCGTCCCAAAAAATAGGAGATAATTAATTCATATACAGAGCAGAGAGGTTTTTTATGAACAACAACGAATTCAGCAATAATCCAAATAACGGGAAAGACCCTTTGGAGAATACCGAGAACACGGACGCGCAGTCGGAAAGAGAGGCCGACACTGATTCTACGCAGGAGGTTCCGGCGCAGGAAGCAACTCAGTGGAAGGACATTCATTCCGCCGCCGATGACACCGGCACGGATGCCGAACCGTCTGATCAACCAGAGCAGGCAGGAGAGCCGAATCCCCCGGATCAATCCAATCCCTATCAGCAGCAGGGACAGAGCCCCTATCCTCCGAATGGACAATACCAAAACCAGAATCCTTATGGGCAGTATAACAACCCCTACGGTCAATACCGCGGTCCATACGGGAATTATGGAAATTATAACCCCTATAACCAGCAGTATCCGCAGAACCAGCAAAATCAACAGGGGCAGCCGCCGTACTGGTCCTATAATCAATATAATCAGTATCCCCAAAACCAGCCGCCGCGACCGCCCAGAAAAAGAAATGTGGGCTTAACAGTTTTTCTTGTAATTTTGGGATTATTAATTGGTGGCTCGCTGCTATCGTTTGGTATTTTCAGCTTTTATACCACATCCCAACAGCAGCGTGGGGGGGATTCCCTCTCTTCGCAGGTGCAGCAGGATAACGGCGAGGAAAACAGCGGCAGCCCGACTTCCAGCATGCCACAGATAGAGGGTAAGGCTCCGGGTGACGGAACCAATCCGAATTCCTCCGGTATCGTGATTAACCCCATACCGGCAGGCGGACAGAAAACTGCCCGGCAGATTTATAAGGATGTTGTGGAGAGTGTGGTCGGCGTAAAGACTCAGAAACCCGGAACGGTTTCACAGGACGAGTTTCTGGATCTGGGTACCGGAATCATTGCCACCTCCGCTGGTTATATTCTCACCAACGCGCATGTTCTTGATTATTCCAGAGCCAACAAGGTTACGGTTATGCTCCACAGTGGCAAGAACTATATCGCGACGGTTGTAGGCTACGACAAAACCTCCGACATCGCCGTACTGAAAATCAACGCGTCTAATCTGACACCGGCTACGTTCGGAAATGCGGATCAGCTGGAGGTTGGCGATCAGGTTTACGCAATCGGCAATCCGGGCGGCATGAACTACGCAAGCTCCTTAACAGGGGGACTGGTTTCGGCACTGAACCGCTCAATTGAGAGTCACAGCGACAACGGCATGACCTATATCCAGACCGATGCCGCCATTAATCCCGGCAATTCCGGTGGTCCGCTTGTGAATACGTACGGTCAGGTGGTGGGAATCAATTCCAACAAAATTGTCGCCACCGGCTACGAGGGCATGGGCTTCTCCATTCCGGTCAGTAAAGCGAAAAGAATAATTGACGACCTGGTTACGCGCGGCTACGTTTCGGGAAGAAGCCGATTGGGTATTTCCGCCCAGCCGATTACCGACATTCAGTCACAGCTTTCCGGTTATCCGATGGGCGTCATTATCCGGGAGATCAGCCCTGACAGCGATTTGAATAAATCCAATGTGGTGGTCGGAAATATCATCACCAAGGCGGACGGACAGAAAGTCACCAGTATGGAGGACCTCTACGCAGTGCTGAACAAACACAAGGCGGGGGATGTCGTTTCACTCACGATCTATGTGCCGGGAACCAACGCGGCCAATTCCACTACGCGCACGGTGAAGACAAAGCTTTTGGAGGATAAGGGAGAAACACAGACGAAGTAACGGAACTAAAATTGAAGAGAACAATAAAAACCGGCGATTCAATTCGCCGGTTTTTTGCATTTTATCAGGTTATATTATCTGTGGGTTCCGAGGAAAAACAGGGCGATGGTTCCGGGACCGGAATGTGCCCCGATGACCGGGCCGACATAGTTGATAAATATCTTTTTTACGCCCAGTCGCTTTTTGATCTCACCGGCGACAAATTCAGCATCTTCCTGTGAATCGCCGTGGCTGATAAACACCGTCTGCTCCGAAGGACTGGTTGCGGTTTCCACCATATGGTCAACCAGGGCGGTGAGCGAAGCGCGGCGTCCCCTGGCTTTGCCCACATTGATCAGATGTCCCTCGTTATCCACGTGGAGCACCGGCTTGATGCTCAGCATGGTGCCGATAAGGGCGGTCGCCGCGGAAACTCTTCCCCCGCGTTTGAGGTGATTAAGATCCTCCACGGTAAACCAGTGGCAGAGGTGAAGCTTGTTTTTCTCCACCCACTGGTGAACCTCGTCAATGCTTTTGCCCCGGCGTTTTGCCTGCACCGCAAGGTAGATCAGCAGCCCTTCTCCGAGTGACGCACAAAGGGAATCGACGACGTAAATTTTTTGATCCGGGTATTTCGGGGACAGCTCCTCTGCGGCCAGCTTGGCGGCGTTGCAGGTGTTGCTTAAGCCGCTGGAAAACGCAATGCAGAGCACATCCCTGCCGGATTGCAGGATGGCTTCGAATTCAGAGGAGAACGCTTCTACGTTGACCGCGGAAGTCGTGCAGCTTTCGCCGTTACGAATATGCTTGTAGAATTCCCCGAAAGACAGCTCGCGGCCGTCCAGGTAATTATGATATTCGCTTCCGTTCAGATTAAATTCGAGAGGAAGCACCCTGAGCTCCAGCTCGTCTGCCAATGCCGGCGATAAGTCGCAGCAGGAATCCGTAACAATCACATAGTCATTCATATGACTCTTCCTTTCTTGTTCATATCTATAAAATGATTATTCCCACATTTATTAATATAAATATAACACAGTGCGGAAGCGCTTTCAAGTAAAACACAATTTAGAAGTTTAGTTTATCTGATATTTAATACTATATTAATTCACAGCGTTACCCTACGGCAAAGCGCTTGACAAAAAGAGGGGAGCGGCGACCCGCTCCCCTCAAATAAATCTTACAGCTTACTGGCAGTCAAATTTCTTTCCTGCTGAAAATATTACAGGAGAGAAAATAGGATAGCGCAAAAATGATCAGCGCCGCCGGAAGGGCGAGGACAATTAATGTTTCAACAGTGGAATTGCTGACCGGAACGTTAGTGGAGAGCTTCCAACCCAAATTGCCCAAAAGGGTAATACCGACAGACGGCAAAAGAAAAATCAGAACCATCCAGATGCGTGCCTTCTGTGTGCCGAGCTTGAAAATCAGGGGCAGCATGACCGAAGAAATCAGAAGCGAAATCGCGGAAACAATGCAGAGGGTCGCCGTGATTTCCAGGTTAATCTGCCCCTTTGAGAGATAAATCAGCAGAGACACCAAAACGCCGAAAAGCGCGAACAGGAATGCCAGAGCATATTTGCTCAAAACGATCTGCCGTTTCGTCACCGGCAGGGATAGGGCAAAATAATCCCACTTGCACAGCTCGTCGTAGGCGAAAGTGTTTAAGACGAACATGGTCATGATAATTGTAATCATCGCGCTTAAAAATGTCAGGTTGCCGGAGGATGCAAAAATGATGATATACATTACCATAAAAACGGCTATTCGGGATCCTGCCTTTTTCAGGCTGAGCAAATCTTTTAGAAGTAAGCCGGTCATGCTTTTTCCCCCTTTACATATAAGAGCATGATATCGTCAATGCTCGCGTTATCAATCACGCAATTCGGATACATCCGCTTTGCACTCTTTTTATCGGATACAAGAGCTTCATAACCCAAATCGTCCTTGCGCCAGCGGAGCATACCCGCGCGGTCCAGCTTTTGAAAATCAGAAGCGCCGCATTTCAAAACCCCCATATTCTCCACAAGCTCATCCTTGGAGCGGTCAAATACAATTTGCCCTTCGTGGATAAAGGTGACATAGTCGGCGATTCTCTCTAGGTCGCTTGTAATATGGGAGGAAAACAGGATGGAATGGGAATCATCCTGAATAAAATCCCAGAAGATATCAAGAATTTCGCTGCGCGTAATGGGGTCGAGTCCGCTGGTGGCTTCGTCCAGAATGAGCAGACGCGGCTTGTGGGCAAGCGCGCTGGCGATGCTCAGCTTCATTTTCATTCCCTTGGAATACTCCTTGATGATCTTATCCCGGGGCAGCTTGAATTGCTCCAGATAGCTTTTGTAAAGGGAATCATCCCAGTTCTGATAAATCCGTTTTAAAATGGTTGCGATATCCGCGGCTTTGAATTCGCCGTGGAAGTAGCTTTCATCGAAAACAACGCCAAGCTGTTCCTTGACCGCTCTTTCGTCCTTGATGTTATCCATGCCGAATATGGTAACCGAACCGGAATCCCTGCGGATTTCGTTTAAAATCAGTTTGATGGTTGTCGTTTTTCCCGCGCCGTTTTCTCCAATAAAGCCAACGATACTGCCGGTCGGCACGGCAAAGCTGATATCTTTCAGGTGGAACGACGAATAGGTTTTGCTTAGATTCTTTACTTCGAGAATGTTTTGCATGGTAATCCCCTTCCGGCAAATGCCGATTCGATTGATTTTATGCTTCCAATTCGTACAGGAGCCTGAGCAGCTCATCCAGCTCGTTCAGGGAAATGCCGCCGAGCCGGGCGATATCCACCGCACTTTGCAGGAAGCCCTCCGCCTTTCGGAGCTGTTCCTCGCGAAGAAATTCCATGTTTTTACGCGCGATAAAGCTTCCCTTGCCCGGAACAGTTTCGATAAAGCCATCCCGCTCCAGGTCTTCGTAGGCGCGCTTGGTCGTAATCACGCTGATATGGAGCTCCTTTGCGAGAAGCCGCATGGAGGGCAGGGAAGCTCCCGGGAGCAGAGAGCCGGTTATAATACTGTTTTTGATCTGGTCGGTGATCTGCTCATAAATTGGTTTGCCGCTGGAATTGCTGATAATAATGTCCACGTCTTCACCTGCCGCTTCGAATGTAGTGATACTGTATATATTATGTATATACAGTATCACTACTATTTTTATTTGTCAATCTTTTTTATTTTTTCCCTCCTAAGGCAAATTTTCGTGAGGAAAAGCAGGAGGGTTGAAAGGAGGTTTGACTTTGGAAAAAAATTCAGAAACGGGCGAGAAGGCCCGCAAACGAATGAAAAGGGGCTATGAAAAGCTGGCATACGGCGGGATATCCGACGCGGTGAGACTGCTTTTTACTGAGGAACCCGATTTGGCGGAGCTCGGAAAAATGGATTTGTTTAACATCGCGGAGATTAAGCGACCGAAGGGCGGCGGGATGGAAATTAAATTTTTTGACCGGATTAAGGCGCTGCAATGTCTCGAAGCGCTCAATACCGAAGGCGGTGAGCCGCTTCCGCTTTACCGCACTTTGCAGGAATGCGCCCTTTCGTTCCGGGAAAACGGAAATGGAGTATAAGGCGTTTTCCAAAAAACAGCTTCAGACGCTGAGCTGGTGGTGTGGCGGAAGTCCTTATCGAGCGTGCGACGCAATTATCTGCGACGGCGCGGTGCGAAGCGGAAAAACGCTCTGCCTCGGAATCTCTTTTGTCGCTTGGGCGCTTTACCGGTTTCAGGACCGCTCGTTCGCTATCTGCGGTAAAACCATCCGTTCGCTGAAGCGCAACCTGATTACCACACTGCTGCCCGCGCTGAACGAGGCTGGATTCCGCTGTACATTCGCTGTGGCGGAGAACCGGATTGATATCTCCTTTGGCTCCGGCAGCAACCGGTTTTACCTGTTCGGCGGCAGAGATGAAGGTTCCTCAGCGCTGATTCAGGGTATTACTCTCTCAGGTGTGCTGTTTGACGAGGTAGCACTGATGCCGCGTTCGTTCGTAGAGCAGGCGCTTGCGCGGTGCTCGGTGGACGGCTCGAAATTCTGGTTCAACTGCAACCCGGAAAATCCCCGGCACTGGTTTTACCGGGAATGGATACAGAACGCTCAACAGAAGAACGCACTGTATCTGCATTTTACCATGGAGGACAATCCCTCGCTCAGCCCGGAAATTCTGGCGCGCTACCGAGGATTGTATACCGGCGCCTTTTACGAGCGGTTTGTCCTTGGGAAATGGGTGGCAGCGCAGGGGCTGGTATATCCGTTCTTCACGGACGCAATGCTTTGCTCCGCGCCGAAGGACTGCGAGAGCTACGCCGTTTCCTGCGACTACGGTACGGTGAATCCCTCGTCCTTCGGTCTGTGGGGGAAAAAGGACGGAGTCTGGTACCGCGTGGACGAGTACTATTTCGATTCGCGCAGTACCGGAATTCAGCGAACCGACGAGGAGCATTACGCCGGGCTGGAACAGCTCTGCGGCGGCTGTAAAATTGAAAGTGTGGCGGTTGACCCCTCCGCGGCAAGCTTTATCGCGGTTATCAACAGGCATGGAAAATACCGTGTTCTGCCCGCCGAAAACGATGTGCTTGACGGAATCCGCCGCGTGAGCGTCGCGCTCAAGCAGGGCGAAATCAGAATTTGCCGGAACTGCGCGGATGCGATTCGGGAATTCGGGCTGTACCGCTGGAACGACGACACAAGCCGCGACGTACCGGTAAAAGAAAATGACCACGCGATGGACGATATTCGGTATTTTGTAACGACGATCCTTCAAAGAGGAGACGCCTTCTTTGCAATTGCCGCGCCGCGTGGGGAAGGAGAATCGCAATGTTAGGAAAACGGAAATCCCAGCCCCAGACGCTGGCGGTGCAGACAGCGGAGCATACTTCGCCGTTTGCCGAGCTGAACCGCTATGTGCCGCTGCGTGCGGGAGAAAACAGACTTTACGCCGCCCTGCGGGAGGCGGTTCCAATCATCGACGCCGCCATTGATAAGATTATCCGGCTGGTCGGCTGCTTTGCGGTAAGATGCCCGGATAAAAACGCGGAGTATGAATTGAACCGATTTCTACAGAATGTAAAGGTTAATTCTACGCAGATGGGCGTACAGAGCTTTTTGAACAGCTACCTTTCCCAGCTTTTAACCTACGGCAACGCGGTGGGGGAAATGGTTCTGAGCGACGGCGGGCTGGCGGCGCTTTACAACGCCAGCTTAGAGGACGTGGAGCTGAAGGCGGTATCCCCGCTTCAAATCGAGGTATACCGCAGGGAAGCGGGCGGGAGCGTAAAGGCGCAATACCCGGAGCTGATTTTCTGTTCGGCGCTCAATCCGCCTGCGGGCAGCGCACAGGGAAAATCGCTTTTGCACGGGCTGCCGTTTATCAGCGGAATTTTAATTCAGATTTACAATACGATCGGAGTCAACTGGGAGCGGCTTGGAAACGTGCGCTTCGCCGTGACGTACAAGCCCTCCGGTGACGCTGTAGACCGCGCCTACGCGAAGGACCGGGCGCAGCAGATTGCGGGGGAATGGAGCCGCGCGATGCGCAAGGACAGTGTAAGCGACTTTATTGCCGTGGGCGATGTGAGCATTCGGGCAATTGGAGCAGACCACCAGATTCTCGACAGCGAGGTTCCGGTTCGCCAGATGCTCGAGCAGATTGTGGCGAAGCTGGGGCTTCCGCCGTTTTTGCTGGGACTTTCGTGGTCCTCCACCGAGCGGATGTCCAGCCAGCAGGCGGATATCCTGACCAGCGAGCTGGAAGCCTACCGCCGCCTGCTTAACCCGGTAATCAACAGAATCTGTTCGATGTGGCTCAGGCTGAACGGGTGCAGCCGGTATTTCACTGTTGAGTGGAACGACATCACATTGCAGGATGAAGCCAGTATTGCCAACGCAAGACTGTTGAACGCAAGGGCGGCGCAAATCGAAGCCGGGCTTGAAAAACAGGGAAAGGATGGGATTCAGTGAGAGAGGGATATGTGCTGAAAAGCAAAGAGACGCCTCAGGAGGTTGATTTAAAGAAAATCAACCGGTACACCAGACGCGAGTTTCAGGCGGAGGAGGTCTACACCTTTTCGGTGTTACTCTGCGACAACGAGATCGACCGGGACGGCGAGCGCTTTACCGTGGCGGCGCTCGAAAAGCTGGCGGGGCTGTTTCTTGGGAAGACCGGCATTTTCAACCACAGTATGCAGGCGCAAAACCAGACCGCGCGGATATACGACTGCGAAGTGGAGCGGGATTCCGGCAGGACGACACAATGCGGCGAGCCGTACACCCGTCTGGTGGGCAAGGCGTATCTGCCGCGCAGTGAGAAGAACAGCGACTTTATTTTGGAGCTGGAGAGCGGAATCAAAAAAGAGGTCAGTGTGGGCTGTGCGGTCGCCAAAACGACATGCAGTATCTGCGGCGCGGATTTGAAAAAAGACGGCTGCGCGCATCGGAAGGGCAGAACCTACGAGGGAAAAATTTGCTGTACGGTTTTGGATGAGCCGACGGATGCCTACGAGTGGTCCTTCGTCGCGGTTCCGGCACAGCGGGAGGCCGGCGTTATCAAAAGCTTTTGCGGTGTCAGCGGTTCGGACGCGGGAGAAATTTTGAAAGCGATGGCGGAGCGCGGCGCTGAAATCACGCTGAGCGCCGAACAGGGCAAAGCCCTTCTCGACCGGATGGAACGCTTGAAGGATGAAGCAGAATGCGGGAAAAGCTATCGCGCGGAGCTTCAAAAAAGTCTGGTGCGTTTCGCCGGAATTGCCCAGCCGGAGATTCCGGCGGAGGTGATGAACCGGGTTGCGGAGGGAATGGGGATTGAGGATTTAAAATGCATGGCAAAAGCCTACCGCCGCCGGGCGGATGAGATTTTACCGCTTGCGCCTCAGCTTGCCGGAACGCAAAAGCCGGAGAAATCCGGGGGCAACACCGAGTTCCGGATTTAGCCGGAGTATTTTCGAAACCTACCGCGCAAGCGGAGGAAATAAAAGGAGGAATATTTATGACAATTTCTTTGAACGGTTTTAATGAGCAGGTGGCAACCTTTGAGTCGGAACCCGTTGCGGCGGGGACCCCTGTAAAGATGACCGGAAACGGCATCGTCGGAGCCTGCGCGGATAAGGACGCCTTCTGCGGCGTGGCGCTCACCGAGCGCGGCGGCTTCGCGGCGGTTCAGCTAAAGGGATACGTACAGCTTTCTTACACCGGAGCTGCCGTGCCGGCGGTCGGCTACCAGACCCTGAGCGCGGCTGCCGGCGGCAAAATTCAGGCAGACCCCGCGGGCAGAAGCTTTTTGGTAACCGATGTGGATACCGCCGCCAAGCGCTGCGGCATTATCCTCTAATTTCGCATTACTATAATTTATTGATAACAGGAGGAAAAACACATGGCACTTTATGAAGCAATCAAACTGGAAAAGGGAATGTACGGCACTTCGGGCAAGAGCTTTACGGAGGTACTCGAAGGACTCGATCCTTCGGAGAGCTACGCGGGCACCGCGCTCGAGGGGCTGGATGCCTACCAGAGACAGCTCAAACGTTTTGACATCAAGGTCGGCGGCGCGGATTCCAGCCGAATGGAAAAGTTCTTTCAGACGGCCGATTCCACCGCGCTGTTCCCGGAATATGTGACGCGTGCCGTGCGTCAGGGAATGGAGCAGGCAAACCTTTTGCCCAATCTGGTTGCGACCACGACCAACGTCAATTCCATGGATTACCGCACCATTACCTCTAACCCCGGTAAGGAGGAAAAGTCCCTGAAGCCGGTAGCCGAGGGCGCGGAAATCCCCCAGACTGTCGTGAAAACGCAGGATCATCTGGTGAAGCTTCGCAAGCGCGGCAGAATGCTGGTGGCAAGCTACGAGGCGCTGCGTTTCCAGAAGCTTGACCTTTTCACGGTGACCCTGCGCCAGATTGGAGCCTATATCGCGAGGGCGCAGCTGAACGACGCGGTGGAGGTGCTTTTGAACGGCGACGACGGGAAAGCTCCCGCCGGTTCGATTGTGACCGCCGGGACAAAGCCTGCCTACGACGACATGGTAAATCTCTGGGGTACGCTTGCGCCGTATCAGCTGAACACGCTGCTTGCCTCTACCTCCACCATGAAGGATATTCTTGGAATCACCGAATTCAAGGATGCAAACGCGGGTCTCAACTTCCACGGCACGGGTAAGCTCGCCACCCCGCTCGGTGCAAATCTTCTTCATGTGCCGGAGCTGGCGGATCATAAGATTATCGGACTTGATAAAGCCTACGCGCTCGAAATGGTGCAGGCGGGCGGCGTGCATACCGACTACGACAAGCTGATTGACCGCCAGCTGGAACGCGCGACAATCAGTACCATTGCGGGGTTTGCCAAGATTTTTGACGGCGCCGTAAAGGTGCTCGATTACAAGGCATAAGGTGATTGCGTGAGGATTGAGGATGTATTGGAACGGTTTACCCTGATGGCGGATTTGAGCAGCTCGGGAGCGGCGAAATACCGGTCGCTCTGCGAGGAGGCAATGAACCAGATCAGGCGCAGGGCAATTCGTGAGGATGAGGAATCGCTGCCGCCGCTCTGCGCGGCGGCGGCAGCTCTGGCGCTCTACCGATGGGCGCTGAATTCGGCGGGTACAAATCTCGGCAGCTTTGCCGCCGGAGACGTAAAAATCAACAAAAGCGGTCTGAATGTTCCGATTGCAAAACAGGCCTGGGAGGAAGCTGAGGCAGCGGCAGCTCCTTACCTTGCCGACAAGAAATTTGTGTTTGAAAGGATTCAGAAATGACGCATCAAACGGTAATCGAAATTATGCTGGAACGGTACGGGGAAGAGGCGGAAGTAAACGGAACGCGGCTTCGGGCGGTGATACGCCCTATGCGATATAAAAGCGGAGCCGAAAATCTGCCGAAGGGGTACGACGACGGGCTTCATTCCCTTTATACCGGTCCCGCAGGGCAGAAGCTACAGCCGGGCGATACGGTAGCGACCGGAGCGAAACGCTATGTTGTAAAACGTTCCGACATTGCACAGGTCGGCGTGGAAGACGTTTATGTGTGGGCGGTGCTGGAACTGCTTTCACCGGACGCCGACCTGGAGGTGTATCTGGAGGCGCAAGGGAAGAAAGCGGCGGCTGTAAGCGGCTACGCTGTTCGAATTTTACAGCAGAGCCGCACGGTCAGCGTTTGGGGCGGGCAGGAGCCATCCTGTACCGCCGCCGGCGCGGTCTCCTATGAAATAACGCTCAAAAACATTCTGCCTGCAAAAGGGACGGACCTCTGCGCGCTCTCAGATTTCAGCCTGATAATTGTCCGACCGGGCGAAACGGAGGCTTACTCCGGATGCCGGTGGAAGAGCATTCATCAAGCGGGCAGCGCGGGGAGCCGGGCGGTTAGCGGCGCCGTTCTCATTGCGGCAAAACGCGAAAAACGGAAGGAGGCACAGACAGATGGATAATTCTTTGGAGGAGCTTTCTGAGGGAATGGAGCAGGATTACCGGAGATATCCGCACCCGCTGGATACGGAGGAGGAAACCCGATGAGAATGCAGCAGATGAGCTATAAGGATTATGTATGGCCGCTGAATCCGGAAAAGCTTCAAATTGAACACGCAAGGAATATCCGTAAGATTCCCATCCCATTTTCCGGCAGCGTTTTGCAGGATCTGGGCTGTGAACAGCGGGTGGTTACGGGAAAGGGAGAGTTTATCGGAAGCACCTGCATAGCGGAATTCAACCGGCTGGCGGCGGTGTTTTCCAAAGAGGGCAGCGGTACGCTCCGGCTGCCGGGAACCGTGCCGTTTCCCGCAATATTCTTCTCGCTGAAAATGGTCGGGGAAGCCAAGCCGGACTGTGTATTCTATGAATTTACCTTTTTGGAGGAGAGCGGCTCGGCGGAAAACGGAGCGATGAACGGGGGAAGCTACCTTTGCGAGGGCGGCGAAAGCCTTTGGACCCTAGCAAATCTGTATCATACGACCGTGGATACGCTGAAATCGCTGAACCCCCTGATCGAGTGGCCGAATTGCCTTGAGACCGGGCAAAAGGTGGTGCTTCCGTGAAATATGTCGGAATTACGCCGGACGGCGAAAGGGTTCTTCTGCCGAAACCGGCTTCCATGAAGCTGAACCGCTCGGAGGACGCGCCTGCGGATGGGTTTTCCGGGGTGTTTCCTCTGGTTCAAAGCGGATTGTGCCTTACGCAGCTTCAAATTTTTGACGCCAAGGGAGCACTCTGCTTTGACGGCATTGTGGATGACCGGACGGAACAGTGCGGCGGAGGCATACTTTTGACGCTGGCCGCACGAAGCCGTGCCTCCCTTTTACTGGATAACGAGGCGATTCCGCAGAATTACTGTATGCCGTCGCTCGAGACGGTTTTTCAGCGTCATATTCAGCCGTATGGCTTTACGGGCTATGAAGGAAATACACGGATATTTCCCGGGAAACTGGAGGTGACCAAGGGGATGAGCGAATGGCAGGCAGCAGAGACCTTTTGTACAGAGTTTCTAAAGGTACATCCCCGAATTGCGAACGGAAGGTTCCTCGCGACGGACTCCTTGCCGAAGGGAACGCTCCTGTTTGATCGGGAGCGTGGAATTCCTTACTCCTCCGTTTCCGTGCGGCATAAGGATTGCAGTTTATACTCCGAGCTTTTTGCAAAAAGCGGAAGCGGCTATTCTCCGGCTGCTCGGGATGAAACGGCTCTCGCGCTCGGCGTTGCGCGCAGGCGTTTGCTCCCGAAGGGGTCGAACGCCGACGCGCTGATTCAATCCGGGCGCAAAAAAGCGTTTTCCGTGACTGTGACCTGCCCCGGGGAGGTGCCGGGGGAATTGGGGATGAAGGCCGTGATAAATGATAAGGCGCTGTCAATTCCGGAAAATTTGTATGTTGCGGAAATTGATTGCGTGTTGAATTCGGCAGGGGAAGTCACCCGATTTGTTTTAAGGAGCGTGTAGAAATGTGGATTTCACAAAAAGTGATTGGTGGTGCCGGGAAAACGCCCACAGCGGAATTAACAGAGGTGACCGGAAGCTCGATTATGCAGGGGGAAAGCGATTACCGCGGGGTGCCGTTCTGCGCGCCCTGGGGGGTTGCCTATCAGCCCCCGAACACTGCAAGGGCAGTGGTTGTTTCAACGCGACAGGGCAATGTCTGCCTCGGGGTGCTGCCGGACGGGAAGGAATTGCAGGCCGGAGAGCTGATGCTGTATTCGTTGGGCGGCGCGGAAATTTATTTAAAGAACAGCGGGGAAGTCGTCATCAACGGGCAGGTCTTCGCCGCGAAACAGGAGGGATAGCATGGATACGGGGTTGGCCAACGGAGATTTTTCTCCGGGCTCCAACGGAAGACCGGAAGCAATCGACGGAGCACGCGCGCTGTTTCAGCAGGCGATGATACGTCTGAATGTACCGTTCGGCAGCTTTGCCTTTGACCCTTCTCTGGGCAGTAAGCTATATACGCTGAAACCGGACGATGCGGATTTCAGAGAGAAGGCGGCGGTTTTGGCACAGGAGACGCTCCGGTCACTGCCTGGGATTTCGGTGGAAGGGGTACGGCTTTCCGGCACAAAATCCGGCGTAGCGGTTTTTCAGCTTTGCTGCGGGGAAAATACTGCGGAAATTGAGGTGAATTTATCATGTATCGATACGATGAAATCTTAACGAGAATGACGAAAAAATTTCAGTCGCTTGCCGGATATTACCCGGACGACGCTTCTGATATCGGAATCCGGATGAAGGTACTTGCAGGCGAGGTGTATTCCGTTTGCAGCGCCGTTGATTGGTTGAAAAGCCAGACCTTCGCGCAGAGCGCCCAGGGCGAATCGCTTGATTTACGCGCGCAGGAACGGGGAATTACACGCAAGCAGCCGGTGGCTGCGCAGGGAACACTGGTGTTTGCGCGGAGCACGCCGCTTTGGTACAGCGCGGGAATCCCGCTTGGAACCGTATGCTCTGCGGCGGGCGACAATCCTGTTCGTTACATCACGACACGGGAGGCGGCGATTCCGCAGGGAGAGCTGAGCGTTGCGGTGCCCGCGAAAGCGGAGCAGGGCGGAAAAAGCGGAAATACGGAGCAGGGAACCGTTACGGTGATGGTTACGCCGCCTTCGGGGATAGAAAGCGTGAGCAATCCCTCCAGATTTGCCGGCGGAGAGGACGCGGAAAGTGACGGCGAGCTGCGCAGCAGACTGATGCTAAGCTACGCGAGTATATCCAACGGAACCAACGCGGCGTTTTACCGGGAATGCGCGCTGAAATACGATGGCGTTCATTCTGTGGGCGTTATTCCCCGGGAAAACGGCGCCGGTACGGTCGGCTTGTATTTGGGCGGCAGGGGGGCGGTGCCGTCTGAGGAAACTGTTTCAAAAATTCAGGAGGATATCAGCCGGCTGCGCGAGGTCAATGTTGCGGTAAAGGTGCAGGCGGCGCAGACAGTTCCCGTAGATGTCGGGCTGGCGGTAACGCCAGCGGAAAAGATTGCCGACAGCGAGGCCTTTAAGGCGTGCGGGCAGGCGGTTCGGGATTATTTCAGCACCCTCTCCGTCGGGGAGCCGGTGATTCTTTCCGCGTTGGGTGTGGTGGTATTTTCTACCGGTAAGATCAAAAATTATATCTTTACTGATTCAAACATCAAGGACCGGGCAATTAACCCAAATCAGCTTGCGGTTTGCGGGTCGGTCACGGTTGGATATTATGGAGGGGTTGCAGGATGAACGCGCTGGAATCCATGCGGTCTGCATTAAGACCGCTTCGGCTCTATTCGCTGGAACCGTCCACAGTGGTCGATTGGGAATTGCAGGCCTACGCGGCGGGATTAGAGATGGCGTACGGGCTGCTATCAGAGCTGAAAAACGAAAGCTTTGTTTTAACCGCTTCGGATTATGGGCTGACAAGCCGGGAAACCCAGTTTGGTGTGGGCGGGCAGAATGCTGCGGAGGACAGGCGCACCGCCGTCTTGAAGCTGGGAGCAATTACACCGAACAATTTTACCAAAGCAGATATGGAGCGAATTCTCGAAATTGCCGGGCTCAAAGCGGAAATCTGCGAAAATACGGCGGCAAACAGACTCTACATCAACTGCCTGACGGAGAACGCGGACGATACAGCCCGGAATGTGGCAAAAAAAGCTGCCAATATGTTCCTTCCTGCCCATCTGGGCGCGGAGCTGGATTTTCGCAGCATTTCATGGAACAATATCGATCAGAAGGAAGAGTCGTTTGATACGCGTGACGAGGTGGATTTAACCTGGGATCTGATCGATCATTACGAGGACGGATTGTTTGTAATATAAAGGAGGAAATCATGCCGACAAACCATAAAACCGGTCTAGGGCTGAACAGCTGGCTGGGAACGGATAAACCGAAGCGCAGCGATTTCGTGGAGGACAATACGCTTTTGGATACGCTGCTGACGGCGCATTTCAACGACACGTCCGCTCACCTTTCTGCGGCGGAGCGGCTGCTGTTAGGGCAGGGCGTCGCGGTGGGAACTTATACGGGAAACGGGCAGACAAACCAGGAAATCGCGCTGCCTTTTGAAGCAAGGGCGGTAATTGTTCTACTGCCGCAGAAGCCGCCGATTTTGTATAAGACAAACGCGGGATACACAGAAAATGATTTTGGCGTCGCGACTGCATCGGGCGGTACGCTCGGTGTAACGCTGCAACAGGCAAAACTGACGGTAAGCCAGACCCAGTCTGCGCCCGCGGCGGGCGGTATTCTGAATAATTTAAACAGCGCTTCAAGAGAATATGTGTACATAGCGTTCCGATAATTGCAATATTATAGGGAATGCGGTAATATATGAATTGATTGAAGAGTTTAGGGGAAGAGGAGATGAGCGGACTGGAATTGCATGAAAACGAAATCAGACCCGAGCGTGCGCTTCTGGTGGAGGTTGACACCGGAGAATACGATGCCGAGGCTTCTTTGGCGGAGCTTTATGAACTGGCAAGGAGCGCGGGAGCGGAGCCCTTCGGCGCCATCACGCAGAAGCGCCCGTCGCAGGATACCGCAACCTGTGTCGGTTCGGGCATGATGACGGAGATACGGGATTACTGCGTGAAATATCAGATTGACCTGCTCATCTTCGACTGTGAGCTTTCTCCCACACAGCTGCGCAACATCGAGGAAATCAGCAAGGTACGCGTGATTGACCGCACAATGCTGATACTGGATATTTTTGCACAGCGGGCAAGAAGCAAGGAGGGCAAGCTGCAGGTTGAGCTTGCCCAGTTGAAATATATGATGCCGCGGCTCGCGGGAAAAGGAACGGCGCTTTCCCGCCTTGGCGGCGGCATTGGTACGCGCGGCCCGGGTGAAAGCAAGCTGGAATCGGACCGGCGCCATATCCGCAGAAGAATTGAATCGTTGAAAGAGCAGCTTGAGGTTGTGGAGCATCACCGCAGCCAGATTAGCCGAAGGCGGCAAAAAGACGGGGTAATTACGGTTGCACTGGTCGGCTATACAAACGCCGGGAAATCTACGCTGATGAATTGTCTCACGCAAGCCGGCGTTCTGGCGCAGAATATGCTGTTCGCCACGCTTGACCCGACCGCAAGGGCGCTGAAGCTGCCCAACGGAACGACGGTGATGCTGATTGATACCGTCGGATTCGTCCGCCGGCTGCCCCATCACCTGGTTCAGGCGTTTCGCTCGACGCTGGAGCAGGCGGCGACGGCCGATATTATTCTGAATATCTGTGACGCGTCAAGCCCGGAGGCTCAGGTTCACCTGGATGTAACCAAAAACCTGCTTGCCGAGCTGGGGTGCCAGGGGCGCCCGATTATTCCCGTGTTTAACAAGTGCGATGTACTTTCTTCGCCGAATATCATACCTCTTGTTGGCAGCGCGGTTCGAATCAGCGCAAAGAACGGGGCCGGAATGGACCGTTTGCTGCGTGTGATCGAGGAGAATCTGCCGGTAAAAACGAGGAAGGTCACCCTGATGCTGCCCTTCGCCAAGAGCGGGGTTGCGGCGCAGATTCGCAGGGACGGAGTAGTGGAAAACGAAGAATATACGGATTCCGGGCTTTCTCTTACCGCGCAGATTCCGCCCGCCGTTTATGATATGGTCAAAGAGTATATTGTGGAGTAAAAGACTGCGCCTCAAAGTGATTGTGAGGCTCCTTCTTTCCCTTCCAAAGCGCCGCAGCAACGCGAAGGCTCTTCTGAACATCCGGTTACAGCTGGGAGTTTTCAAATAAAAGCAAAAAAGCAAGGGCATAGCCCTTGCTTTTTTGCTTAGAACGGAACATAGGATTGAGGAAAATAAAAAAATAGGCTTAATCATTGTTAAAGATAAAGTGTTCACAAATTTTTGAATCACTTTTCTTGGTTTTGATGCGGGGATAGATGCAGTGCCCTAAAGGCGTCTCCTGATATTTCTTCCCCAGCTTGATATAATGCTTCACATAATATTTACAGTTGATGCAGTTATATTGGTTCATCCTTTTCACCTTATAAGTTTAATTCAAAAGCGGGCAGGAAAAGACCGCCCCGATGAAAGGACTGTTTCCTTTTATTCTATATCGGTATTTCAATTCAGAAATTTACTCCATTTTTAAAATTTGTGTATACTAATAAAATATATCCGCTTTTTGACATCTTTATGCAATGTTTATCCAAATGAAAAATAATAAAAGAACGATGCACGGTAAATTGTATTTATTTGTGCAATAGAAAGCAGGCCGATTCATAATCGTTACGATTTACATAAATGTAATACATACAGTTAAATTCCGCATTTTCGGCAGGCGATGCGAAATGGGTTGTGGAAGGCGATCGACCGCACAATTGCCCCCATTGATTACGACCAACTGTGCGGTATGTATTTTTGATATGGTTCTGGGAGAGGGTTTCCCGGGCTTTGCAGAAATCCTGAAACGAGGAATTCATAAAAACCTCTTTACGGTTCCACGGAAGCACTGATATCACCTGAATTCATAGAATTAATTGAATCACAAGCAGAACCGTCACGAAGATAAAGATATAGTTCCGCCTTGGTTGCTTCGTAATAAGGCTTTACAAACAGGATGCCGACCATCAGGCAAAGCATTCCAACTAAAAATAATCCCAAAAATGATAAATCAAGACCGAGGATACGGACTTTCTGACCCTGAGTCATACGTGCGCTGAGCGCACGGGCATCGGAGCCCTTCATGTCGGGATTCTCACTGAGCAGATAGGGAACCATGCTGTATTTATAGCCGACAACAATGCCGGGAATGAAAAACAGAAGAGACCAAAGCAGGATAATAACCGAGGTTGTAAGCTGAGCAATTAATAGGTTCTTGTAGCTGTGCCGAAAGCCATAAAACAAATTGCCGAATCGCGCTTCTTTGAAATGGTTACGGAGAAAAAAGTGTTTTTCCCCCACTTCGGTAATGTTCCCGACCAATATTGGCAAGAGGGTGAAAAAAACGAGCAGCAGCCAAAGCCACTCGTTCATCAAACGGTGAAAATCCATTGAAATATAGATGCTGTTACGAAGATTAAGAAACGAGGAAATGTTCAAGCCGAGAATAACCACTAATGATGTAACGCAAAACGATTTCCAGTAGGTTCCGTGAAGGGCTTCCTGTGCTTTTTCCATCAAATCAGCTCTAGTCCACATAAAGCTACCTCTTACAAATTTATTTTGCTGAGAGGGGACATGATTTCTCAATAAGCTGTCATTTCACGGCTTTCAATACCTTGACGATATCACCGATAAACATTTTGTGGTAATCCTTTTCGGGGTAGAATTCAGAATCCACCGATTGGTCGGTAAAGCAGGCTGGGTCAATTTTTTGACCGTGCGTTTTCCGGCAAATGAACACAAGCTCCGCTTCGGCGAAATACGGCGCTTCCTCCTCGTAAACCGGCGTCAGCCCGCTTTCCTGAATTTTATCGGAATCCCTGCCGGAATGGCTGCCGCAGTAAGCCAATGCTTTACGGTTACCGGAGCCGAAGAAGCAAATTGAGTAGTAGTCTTCTTTTTCTAAAAACTCAAGAGTATAGCGCTGCGGGCGGATAAAAATAAAGGAAACGTACTTATTCCACAGGGAGCCAAGACCGCCCCAGCTTGCCGTCATGGTATTGCATTTTTGCTGATTGCCGGCGGTAATCAGCATCCATTCTTTATCAATTTTTATGAAAGGATTAAAAGTTAGCTCGGCTATGTTAATTTCCTGAAACATGAAAATACCTCCATTCAGAAATTTGGTTTAATTCCATATTACCACATTTAGATATATCATACAACGGGTTAACTGATATTTTAGAACAAATTTATAGTAGGAAAGATATAATGAATAATTATACATTTACCCCTTGATTTTCTGTATAATCGGTGTATAATAAAACACATAAAACAAAACGGAGGTTTCGATATGGATCATAATATTAAAAAAGTCGTTCTCGCTTATTCCGGCGGACTCGATACATCAATCATCATACCGTGGCTTAAAGAAAATTATAACAACTGTGACGTAGTTGCGGTTGCAGCGGATGTGGGTCAGGGCGCGGAGCTGACAGGGCTGGAGGAGAAGGCCAAGAAAACAGGGGCTTCCAAGCTTTATATTGCCGACCTGAAAAAGACGTTTGCCGAAGATTACATCTGGCCGACCCTGAAGGCGGGCGCAGTCTACGAAAATAAATACCTGCTCGGAACCTCCTTTGCGAGACCGCTGATCGCCAAAAGGCTGGTTGAGATCGCGCAGGCAGAGGGCGCGGACGCCATCTGCCACGGCTGCACCGGCAAAGGA